>JARGOW010000397.1:3605-4257 GCA_029212955.1 Planctomycetota bacterium
TCCCTTGGAAGTGATTCGCCAGGTGTCGAGGCAGCTTGAGGGAAGGTTTACATCGGATCCTTGGTAGGACCATGGGGCCGCGTTCCACTAGAACTGGATGCTCAGTCCATTGGAAAAGTTGAGCGCGCCATTGGGCTCGCGGTGCATGAGTTGGAAGTGCCAGGTTTGACCGACGCCGATGGACCCCATGCCTGAAATGGGGAGGGGCAGGGGCAGATCAAAGCCCGTGCCCACGGACGAGGTGCCCGCAAGGTTTTGCCACACACCGGCATCGTCAAAGCGACCCACGGAGTTCAATTCCGATCCGAACACGTTGTAGCGCCCGATGTGGTCGCCCGCCTGGGTCCCCAAGCACAGGCGCCCTTCGCTGATGGAAAGACCGGGCTGCGCGGAAGAAGTCCCCATCAAAAGGTATGCGAATTGGCCGTAGGGGCCCGAGTGCGCTTCGATGTGAATGCCGCTGGCAGGAGTGGCCGATGCCACGGCGTCCAGGGTCGTGGTGAGCCCCACCGAATTCGAATTGGCCGGGTCGCAGAAGGGGGTTCCCGCGGACTGGATGTCCCACTCGACCAGATAGCCTTGGGCGTAGTTTTCCACGTCGGCCCAATCCCCATTGATATACCTGCGCGCCTAATCCTCGCTGCCAGCCGAA
>JARGOW010000398.1 GCA_029212955.1 Planctomycetota bacterium
GTGGATCCCACGGCGCTCAGCCAGACCGGCATCAACAGCAAATGACGGAACCGGAACTCGCCGCCTTCGGCCACGGTCAGTTCCTTCAACAGATCGGGGTCGCCGCCGGGAACAAGAATCCATTCTTGGAGGACTTCGTCCCAGGCTTCGATGTTGTCCAGGAATGCCCGGCGGGCGGGCTTCGTGGAAGACGTTCTGCCCTCCAGCAGCGGATTGCGGGCAGCCAATTCGGAATAGCAACGCAGGAGGGCATTGGCATCCCGGCTCCCTAGAGCCCCACGCAGCCGATTTGTCTCGGCCTTGATCTGGTGGATGGTGGGAACTCCCATCAGCCGAGTCCCCCATTCCTAGCCCCACGGGGCCCGCCCAACGCACATTCCGCACGGTCGGTCTCGAAAACAATTGCTTGGAGCTGGGAGCTGATGGATCGCGGCATGAAATTCACCCAATCTGCTCATCGGTATGATCCGCTGGGCCCTGAATGGGCCGCCAGCCCGGATCCCGGCAGGGACCCACCCAATGCAAATCAGGGATGGGGCGCCGAGCGCCCCATCCCTGATTGATTGCTGGGCCCATCGCCCGCACCCCCCCGGTTCAATCCCATCTGGGGGTGGACGAGGTCGCTGGATCCCGGGGGAGGCACTAGCCCTTCATAAATTCCATGGCGCCCTCGGGCAGCAGGTACACGATCAGCATGCGGCCGCCGGCCACCGTGGGAACATGCACCGATTCAGGGGGCAAGACGACCCAGCCCTAGCCATGGCCATCGAAGGTGGGCTCCCCCTCCAGGGCCACGCAGAAGTTAACCTCCCCGAGAGGGTGCTTGTGCTGGGGACCCGGTCCGTTCATGTCGACGATGTCGATGGAGAAGTTCAAGCTCTCCGGGGTCGCTTTGGTAATGCGACCGAATCGCATCGGCGCTTCTCCACGGTCGCAAATGGTGCCCGCTTCGAGGCGTGCCATGAGGGCCTCCCTGAGCAGATCCGCCTCGTTAGAATCGGCCGGATAGCGGTTTTCGAGCTCCTCAAGGGCCTTTTCAGGCTGACTCAAGTCGAGACCCTGGGCCGCACGCAGCAAGGGGAGAAACAGTTCGAGGTCGGTGGCGTTGGTGGAGCTCATTGGAGATTGGTTTGGCTGGGAGCGATTTGGACGGGGCAGGCTTGGCCGGTTTTCATCCTTCCGCTTCGGAACGGAGTGCATTATACCCCCATTCGCCTGGCATCCATGGGCCCTTGTAGGGCGCAAATGGGGGTGAATCCAGTGGGGCCTGGGGGTGTTGGGGAGGGTTCCGGCACCATGCTCCAGTGCATTCACGCTCCGATAGGGCCCATATTATTGGGTCCCCAGCCTACCCGCCGACTTTCGGCAGAGTTAGACTCTTCTGCCAAATCTCAAGCCCCCCAAATCCCTGATGCAAGCCACGCAATCCACCGAACTTACGGAATTCCAGACCCAACCGGACGAGTACCGGCACTGGCAGTTCTCCGTCGACGGATCCACCGCCACCCTGACGCTCAACGTGCAGGAAGAGGACGACGGTCCCGATTACCTGCTCAAGCAAAACTCCTACGACCTCTCGGTTGACGTGGAGCTCTCGGACGCCATCCAACGTCTGCGCTTTGAGCACCCCGAGGTGAAAACCCTGATCTTCGGAAGCGCCATTGCCCGCGTCTTTTGCGCCGGAGCCAACATCTACATGCTCGGCAAGTCGACCCACCCCTTCAAGGTCAACTTCTGCAAGTACACCAACGAGACGCGCCTCGGTATCGAGGACCTGTCCGAGAACACCGGCGTGCGCACCATCGCCGCCCTCAACGGCACGGCTGCCGGTGGTGGCTACGAGCTGGCTTTGGCCTGCGACGAGATCTACCTGGTCGATGACGGTGCTAGCACCGTTTCCTTCCCCGAGGTGCCGTTGCTTGCCGTACTGCCCGGCACCGGCGGCCTGACCCGCCTGGTCGACAAGCGCAAGGTGCGCCGCGACCGCGCTGACATCTTCTGCACGGTGGCAGAAGGCCTCAAAGGCAAGCGCGCCAAGCAATGGGGTCTCGTCGACGACTTCTTCCCGCTGAGCAAGTGGAACGACAAGATCGACGCCCGCGCCAAGGCTGCCATCGACGCCAGTACGCGCAAGGCGGATTGGGCCGGAACCAAACTTCCCAAGCTCACCCCCACGATCGAAGAGGATTCCATGACCTTCGAATACGTGGACGTGAAGTTCGACCACGCCGAGCGCACCGCCACCCTGACCATGCGTGGCCCGGGCGCGGACGCCCCCAAAGCTGCCGACGCTATGATTGCTGCCGGCGCAGATTTCTGGGCCATCAAGGCCTTCCGCGAGCTGGACCTGGCCCTGCTGCACCTACGCATGGATTACCCCGGGATCAACGTGGTCGTGCTGCGCACCACCGGTTCGATCGCAGATGTGCTGAGCTTGGACGAGGCCCTCTACGCGAACCGCGAAAACGGTTTCGTGAAAGAGGTTCTGAGCAACATGGCGCGCGTTCTGCGCCGCACGGATTTGACCGCCAAGAGTTTCTACGCGCTGATCGAGCCCGGTTCCTGCTTCGCGGGTTCCATGTTTGAGTTGGCACTTTGCGCCGATCGCAGCTACATGCTGATCGACGACGACGGCGAAAACAAAATCGCCCTGTCGGCTTTGAACGGCGGCATCTTCCCCATGACCCACGAGAAGTCGCGCCTTGAAAACCGCTTCTTCGGTGAGCCCGACTGCATCGCCGGACTCATGGAATCGGCTGGTACCCAGATCGACGCCGAGGATGCCGAGGAGCAGGGTCTTGTCACCATGAGCCTCGACGACCTGGACTTCGAGGACGAGGTTCGCCTCGCCCTGGAAGAGCGCGCTAGCTTCTCCCCCGATGCCCTGACTGGTATGGAAGCCTCCCTGCGCTTCCCCGGCGCCGAAAACTGCGACAGCAAGATCTTCGGCCGCTTGTCCGCCTGGCAAAACTGGATCTTCCAACGCCCCAACGCGGTGGGCCCCAAAGGGGCGCTCACCAGTTATGGCCAACCCACCCGTCCCGAGTTCGATTTCAAACGCACCTGATTCTATGGCCCTTCAAGATCAAATCCCCAACAACGTCGACCTCAACCACGACCGTCGACTCAAGAAAGCCCTCGAGAGCTGGCAGCCCAAGTTCATCGAATGGTGGAAGGAAATGGGCCCCGAAGGATTCCAGGAGAACGACGTGTACCTACGTACCGCCGTCTCTGTGGACCGCGATGGTTGGGCCGACTACAAGATGGTCAAAATGCCCGAGTATCGCTGGGGCATCTTCCTGACCCCCGAAGAAAAGGACCGCAAGGTCGGCTTCGGCGACATGGTCGACATGGACTCCTTCGACCAGGTGCCCGGTGAATTCCGCAACGCGCTGCGCCGGTTGGTCGTCACCCAGGGTGACACCGAGCCGGGAAGCGTGGAGCAACAGCGTTTGCTCGGTAAGTGCGCCCCCAGCCTCTACGACATGCGCAACCTGTTCCAGGTGAACGTGGAAGAGGGCCGCCACCTGTGGGCCATGGTCTACCTGCTGCACCGCTTCTTTGGCAAAGACGGCCGCGAAGAGGCGGACGACATGCTCGAGCGTCGCTCCGGCAACGAGGACAAGCCCCGTATCCTTGAGGCCTTCAACCAGCCCATCGACGACTGGCTTTCCTTCTACTGCTTCACCATGTTTGTGGACCGGGACGGCAAGTTCCAGCTCGCAGCCCTGGCCGAGTCCGGCTTCAGCCCCCTGCGTCGCTCCTGCCGCTTCATGCTGACCGAGGAATCCCACCACCTGTACGTGGGCGACACCGGTATCTCGCGCACCGTGCGCCGCAGTGCCCAGCTCACCAAGGAATCCGGTGGCGACCCCTACTCCCTGGGCGGCATCCCGCTCGAGATCGTCCAGAAGTACATCAACTACTGGGTGACCTACGCCATGGACCTGTTCGGTGGTGAGGTTTCGTCCAACGCGGCTGACTTCTTTGCAGCGGGCCTCAAAGGTCGCTTCAACGAAATGCGCAAGTACGACGAGCACACGGCCAACGAAGGCACCTACGACATCCCCGTCGTCAAAGACGGCAAGCTCGTTTCCCGCTCCGTGCCCACGCGCAACGCGATGAACGAAATCCTGCGCGACGACTACATCGCCGACTCCGACAACGCCATCCGCCGCTGGAACAAGATCATCGCGGACGAGGGTTGTGATTTTGAACTCAAGATGCCCAACCGCCGCTTCCACCGT
>JARGOW010000399.1 GCA_029212955.1 Planctomycetota bacterium
CTGTCCGGCATTACCTTGCACGTGGCCGAGGGCTCCACCCTAGGCGTCGTGGGGCCCACCGGATCGGGCAAGACCACCCTGCTTTCGCTCATGGGCCGATTGTTTGATTGCGAGGGGGAGCTACAAATCGACGGGGTTCCGATCCGCCAGGTTTCCCTCCAGAGCCTGCGCAGCGGACTGGGATACGTGCCCCAGGACTCGTTCCTTTTCTCCGCCCCCTATGACGAGAACATCCGCTTTGGTGCCGACGGGGACATGACCGACGCCCAGATCGAAGACTATGTGCGCCGCGCCGCCATGCGCGAGGAAGTTTTGAACTTCCCCGACCAATACCACCAACTGGTGGGAGAACGTGGGGTCACCCTTTCCGGAGGTCAGCGCCAGCGAACCTGCATCGCCCGGGCCCTCGCAAAGGAACCTCGCGTGCTGATCCTGGATGACTGCCTTTCGGCCGTGGACTCGGAAACCGAAAAGCTGTTGCTCGAAAGCCTGCGCGATGCCGGCCAAAGTCGCACCGTGCTGATCGCCGCCCACCGACTTTCCAGCGTTGCCTCCGCGGAGCAAATTCTGGTGCTAGACGAAACTGGTGGAATGCAAGCCCTCGGAACCCACCAGGAATTGTTGGACCAACCGGGTTGGTACAAAGACACATGGGCCCATCAACAGCGGCGCGAGCAGCAAGTGGGGACCGGCGAATGAGTCAATACAAAGAAGAGCAAGGCGCCGTGGCCACCAAGGCCTGGGACCATCGCCTTTTCCAGCGATTGGTGACCTACGCCCGGCCCCACTGGCTGCTGTTCTTGGCTTGCTTTGGGGTGCTCTCCTCCCTATTCGCACTCGAATTGGCCGGACCTTGGATCTGGCGTAAGAGCATCGATGGTCCGGTGGCAGACGCCTGGAACGCGCCCGTGGGTACGGACAAGAGCTTGTACGTGGACGCGTTGCTCGGGTGGGTGGCGCTCTATGCGCTGGTCATTGTGGGCGCCACCATTCTGCGCTACTTCCAAGTTTCGACCCTGAACCGAACGGGGCAAACGGTCATCCACGACCTGCGCACCAAACTGTTCCGACACATCCAGCGCCTGGACCTGTCCTTTTTCGACAAGCAGCCCACCGGTTCCCTCGTGACCCGCGTCACATCCGATGTGGAGAACCTGGCGGAACTGTTTTCCTCGGGAATCGTGGCCCTGGGCTTCGACAGCCTGCGCATCGTGGTGTTGGTGATCGCGCTTTTCTGGATCCACGCACAGCTGGCCCTGGTGGTTCTGTTGCTGCTACCCATCCTGATTGGAATCTCCATCGTGTTCCGCGGGGGCGCCCGCAAGGCCCACCGCACGGTCCGTGCCCGGTTGGCCAACCTGAACGGGTACCTACAAGAGGTCCTGTCCGGAGTTCGGGTGGTCCAGGTTTTCCGCCGTGAAGAGCGCGTCTCCAAGCAATTCGAAGAGCGCCTGCACGCCTATTTTTTGGCCAACAAGCGGACGATCTTCCTGTTCGCCCTGTTCTTCCCAGCCATGTCCTTGGCGGTGTACGTCATCCAGGGCACCGCCCTGAGCGTGGGCGTCGACGCCATGACCGAAGACAAACTCACCTACGGTCAATTCTTCCAGTTCTGGCTGCTCCTGGACATGCTGGTGCGACCCATCCGGGAATTGGGCGAGCGCTACAATGTTTTGCAATCGGCCTTCGCCTCTGCGGAACGGATCTTCCAGGTCCTGGATACCGAATCCGGTGTCCAGGAGAGCGCCCGTCCCAAGGCCCTGACCGCATCCGGAGCCACCCCTCCCCACATCCGTTTCGAGGACATTCGCTTTTCCTACGCCACCGGAAAAGAAGTCCTCCACGGGGTGAGCTTCGAGATTCCGCCCGGACAAACCGTGGCACTGGTTGGCGCTACGGGCTCGGGCAAGTCCACGCTCATCAACCTGCTGCTCCGCTTCTACGATCCAAGCCAGGGCCGCATCACCCTGGATGGCACGGACCTGCGGGAACTATCCCTGACCGAACTGCGGGCGCGCTTTGGCCTGGTACTGCAAGAGAACTTCCTGTTCTCCGGCACCATCGAGGAAAACCTGATCTTGGACCGGGCCGGCATCAGCGAAGCTGATTTGCAAAGTGCGCTCTCCTCGAGTTCGGCCGATCGCCTGGTGGAAAGCCTACCCGGTGGCTTGCAGGCACCCGTGGCCGAGCGGGGCGTGACCTTCTCCACGGGCGAGCGGCAACTCCTAGCCATCGCGCGCACCCTGGCGGGCAAGCCCAGTGTGGTCATTTTGGATGAAGCCACCGCCAGCGTGGACTCGGAGACCGAGGCGGGCATCGAAAACGCCACCCGGCATCTGCTGCGCGGCCGCAGCGCATTGGTGGTTGCCCACCGACTCTCCACCATTCGACGGGCCCACAAGATTCTAGTGCTCGACCAGGGCGAAATCGTGGAGGCTGGAACCCACGACGAGCTGCTCGAAATGGGCGGAACCTACGCCAAGCTCCACGAACTTCAGTTCGAATTGGAAGGCTGATCGGAATGCAGCAAGCGAGCGGTTCAGCCGCTCGCTTGTTGCAACGCATTTCAAACTCGGGCCACGGGTCTGGCTGGAATCAGGTGACCGATTCTTGACCGAGGGCGCGCAGGGCCGCCTCGGCCACACGCTTGCCGGTGATCGAAGAGTTGTCCGCGTCCTTCTGATAGGAGCAGTAATCCGGCGAGGTGCTGATCACTTTCTCGCCCAGGCCATAGAGCTCGATCTCGGCGGCGGAAGTGGGTGCAAAGAAGGCCACCACCGGACGACAACGGGCCACGGCCATATGCATGGCAAGGGAGTCGCTAGAAATGAGAAGCTGCAAGCGATCCACCAGGGCAGCGAACGCTCCCAAGGTATTGTTGTCTCCCCCATCCACCACATGCACGTCCTGTCCAAGGGATGTGGCGCGCAGGAGGATCTCCTGGTTTCGTACGGCTTCCGCGACCCCGCCCAAAATGAGGAAATGACATTGCCCGGCCAGGGCGCGATGCAAGTCTTGCATGCAATTCACCACCTCGGCCAAGTCCATGGTCTTCGAAGTCCAGCGCCCGCCAGCACCCGTGTTCAATCCAATCACCGGCTTTCCGTCATCCAGACCGTTGCTCTGGTAGAAAGCCTTCGCGCCGGCGACCTCGTCCTTGGTTAGCGCCAGGTCAGGCTGCCCCATATCCACGGCGAACATGCGCGCAAAAATGGCTGGATGACTTTCTTCATTGGACACCTTGAGCCGGTCTGCGGCTTCCTTGCCCAGATGCGAAAGCAACCCCATATCGAACCAAGGCGCCACGTCCGCGGTGTAATCGCGCTCGCCCGCCTCGTTGATGAAAGCACCGGAAAGTCGCACGCTCGCCTGGGCGCTGGCCAACCGGCAGAAGGGCTCCTCATCGTCCAAGGACAGAACCCAATCGAAACCCTGCTGGCCCAACTCGTCCGACAGCAGGCCGATGGCTTCGGCATCCTTGGGATCCACTCCGATCACCCGCTGGATGCGCCCATTGGATTCCACCAACCGGCGAGCACCGTGGGCCGTGAGCCAGGTGATGTGCAGGTCCTCGAAACGTGCTGTCAGTCCATTCAGAATGGAGGTCGTGCGCAACACGTCACCGAGAGCGCCGGTCTTGATAATCAGAATGCGGGTCATGGTGCGATTTGGTGGACAAAGCCGCGCCCGGAAAGCCCCGGGCATCTCCCCCATTGATCGGCCAGGGGATCCAAAAAGAGAGACAAAATCCTAATCAATTCCCCCCGCGGGTGCATGGCTTGAACGCCTGTCCATTCATTCATCCTATGGGGGGAGCGCCAGCCCCCCCCGGCTCATTGGCCCACGGCGGCTTTCAGCAGAGCGCTTCCCAGGTAGCGCCCCTGCAAGCCTTGGGGCAATTCCTCTGCAAAGCTCGACACCCGATGGAGCCGGGAAGCGCCTTCCTTCCACTCGGGCATGCGGCTGTCCGCAAAGGCCCAGCTGGAATGCTTGTCCGCCGTTGCAAAAGCACCATTCAGCCTGAATTCGCAGTCCTGGACCAGCCCGTCCCCGCCGCCGCCATACTGCCAGTTCTTTTTGTAGGCGTTGAGCGCGAGTTCATTGGAGGTGAAGGTGGCGCCCCGGATCCAGGCCAGGGAACCATCCTTGACCTGGATTCCAATCTCGCAGCGCTCCAAGCGGCCCCCAGACCAGAGCAACTCGCTGCCCTCGCCCACCGAAACCCCCTTGTCTCCGCTACGGTTC
>JARGOW010000400.1:0-721 GCA_029212955.1 Planctomycetota bacterium
TGGCGCCCCAATACAAAACCTGGGACGGGGATGTGGCGATCGTGGACAGCGCCGCGTTGAAGGTTCCCTTGGACACGCCCTTCTCGCAACTCTCCCGCGGCGAAGCCATGAAGGCCATGGCCGTAGCCGCCATGGCCCCCCACCCGAGACTCTTGCTGCTCGACGAACCCTTCGCCGGCCTGGACCCCACCGCCCGTGAAGATCTGCTCGGCACCCTGTTGGAACGCATCGAAATGCAGGACCAATCGATCCTGATCGCCACCCACAACTTGGACATGGCCGCCCGCCTGGCCGACCGCGTGGTGGTCTTGCACGAAGGCCGCATTACCCAGGAGGGCCCGGTCGCCGACCTGCTGCCCGAACGCACCCCGCCCGTCCCCGTGCCCAAGGGCCTGCACGAACTGTTCGATGCGGGCACCCAGGACAAAGAGGAGCTGGCCCAGTGAACCGTCAGCTGATCTGGAAAGAGTGGCGCGACCAGCGCACTCCCCTGTTGGCGCTCTGGGGGTTGACGCCGTTGTGCATCTTGGCCGTGGCATGGTACCAGGGGGGCACACTGATCGACACGCAGGACGCCTTCGCGACAATGGGCTTCTTATCGGCACTTGCTTGCGTACTGACAATAGGGCTAGCTTGCTTTTCCGGCGAGTGGTCAAGAGGGCATGGAGCGTTCCTAGCACGATGCCCTGCAGGCTTGCTCCGAATCTTCGCAATCAAGTTC
>JARGOW010000400.1:731-4245 GCA_029212955.1 Planctomycetota bacterium
TAGCGGTCGCAGTGACCACCAGTGCTGTTGTAGCCGGGGCTACAACTTCAGGCCTGCGCCACCTCCTTCAATTGAACCAGCCCGGCATTTGGATCGAATGGACGCCCATGTTGGCACTGGGCCTTCTCGGGTTTGTCGTCTGTGTGATTGCTGTGGCCTCATGGGGCATGCAGCCAGGCTTTGCATTGATTGGAGGGCCGCTTGTTGCTGGCTTGGCTACTTGGCCCCTGTGGTGGCACGCCCTCGCTGAATCTAGCGCACACATTTCCACTGGCAGCAAAGCCACCCTTCGCACCGATGCCCCGTGGGAGCCATTCAACACCGCAATCCGAAACCCCAGCCTAACCCTTTGGGCATGCGTAATCATTGGTGCGTTGTTCTCCACTTGGTTCGCATTCATCTCGCGCAAAAGCAATCGCAAGGGGATCTTCCTCTGGCTGCCTGTCGCCACCACTTTGTTGGGAGTCATTCCAGCTTGGACTTCCTGGGGAATCGATCGCTATCAAGAGACCCATTGCTATCCAGGAACCGAGCGTTTTCAGATCGAAAGTGCCTTCGTGGGATCCGAAGCAAAGTTCGCATTCCTCAATGTGGCCAGCAACTTCGGCAATGGGGACGAAGTGCCCGGTGTGCCCCTGAAGGTAAACCTGGAAACGGGTGAATGGGAAACCGTCGCAGGCATGGATTCCAAATGGACCAGCCCCTTCAAGGATGGGCACACGAGGTGGCATCTAAACCACTTCGGAGAGGTCAAGACTGTCACGATGACTTCTTCCGATGCAAGTGCCAACGGGGTCCACTGGGACGCCAATGCTGGTTTCCCTACAATTGATGCCCTTCCCCGCGAACCCGTTCACACCAGACCGGTGCCGAAGGACCTCGGATTGGGCTCGAACTACAAGGTCAGCACCGAGTTGGGCCATGGCTTTGCCCTTTCCAACAGGTTGGACCGCGAGGCCTACCTCCTGTACGACTCGACCCGAAACAAGGCCTATCCCTTCCCCCGCAGAAGGATCTTCTACGTCAGAGTCACAAGGCATGGATGGCTCCTGCGCAAGATCACCGATGCAGACGAGCTTGGCCCCTGGCTGCTCTACGATCCAGAAACGGAGTCGTACTCCCAAGCGGAAGGTCTGCAGCCCACTGACTTTCTTGGGGCCACTTTGACCGACGGCCGTGTGTTTGGCGCAAATGCGAGCGGAGTTTTCATCTACGATCCTGCCTCGAAGACTCGCACGCCTCTCCGGGACACGCGACCCCTTCCCCCCAGTCCGCCCAATCACCACGTAACTCGCCCGGACAATTTGCTTAGCTATTCCGGGCCAATCGATCCGCGCGGACCGATACTGATCCGAGTGAGGGGCGAGAATAAGTCCAACCGCGGATTGGTTAACCTGCAAGCCCATTCCTTCTCACGAATAGAGAGTCCAAGTGGTGGGGCATTCATCGCGATGTCGGGAACCAATAAGTGCATCGTCCTCGTGGACAAGAAGCGACTCGAAGAGTTTGATTTCAAGACCGGACAGAGCAGGATCCTCTTCCCAAGGCCCAAGGGACAGGAGTAATCCATGAGGTCCATCGCACAGTTTTTCCGCGCGGAGTGGCGTGAGTATCGGGGTACGTTGCTTGGCCTTTGGGCCGCGTCCGTTGTTTTGATCCTGGTGGCTTTTTTCGCCCGCGCCCAAAAGTACGTGACCGACCCCTTCGCCCCGGCCGCGTTTGCGTGCCTCGGCTACCTGGGGTTCATCCTAGCGGTGCTGCCGAGGGTCTTTCGCTCCGAGCCCAAGGACCCCCAACGCGCTTTCCTTCGCCGCACTCCCGGCGGGCTAAATCACAGCTTCATGGGCAAATTCCTGTTTGTCTACGCGGGCCTCCTGGGAACCATACTGATCCCTTTCCTTTTCACGGCGAGCCTCATGTATTTCCAGGCGCCTGAAAATCTCCAGACACTAGTGGACACCAAAGACGACTCCCTCGGCTTTGCTTACGTCGTAGCCTTCTTACACGCGGCTCCCCTGCTGATCGTGTCCTGGGGTCTGCCCTTTCGGTGGTTGCTGTTGGCTATCCCGGTCGCAGCAGCGATGGCCTATGGCGCTTGCACACTGGCTATCAACGCTAGCTACTATGCCCTGGCGGATCCCGCGCTGAGCACAGTTGTCTTGATCTGCACAGCACTGGTTCTTTCCCCCTGGCTCCCGGCTTGGTTCTCTTATCGAGCCCCCAAGGGGTTCTCCCATTTGCGCCGCTGGGCCTGCACCTCAGTGCTGTTTGCAGTGGGGCTAGCACCTGCCTGGGGACTGGGTGTGATGGGCGCAATCAACCAGGTGCGACATGCCTACTTCTTCGATACTGGAACCCACGACTTTCGATTCGATGATCCGTACCTGTCGAGCAATGGCCGATTCATTTACTCAGATGTGAGGACGAGCCACCGGAATCTGCCCAAGGTCAACTGGCTCCCCCACGCGATCCGCATCGACCTGGAAGATGGATCCGTGACGAATTTCGGAATGGGCAGCTTCTGCCAAATCACCCCGGAGGGGGTCCTGCGCCACGATGGGAACAAGCTCCCAAGGGCTGACGAACTTCTCCTACTTACATTCAAACCACAGCTGCCCTGGATGGTTCATCAGAACTCGGGAACGTACTCGGTTCGCACCGATTCAGGGCAATCCACGCAACTGGACAGTGAAGCGACCCTGAGAAACATGTGGCCGAACGCACGCTCCTTCGGGCTCTCCGATCCCTGGCGGGTCATGCCGTACGGTGTAGGGTTAGGTACCCACCTCATGGCGCAGAATCGGGGTGAGCAAACCAAGGAGGCTATCTTCGATGAATCTCGAAACCTGGTATTCCATGCGCTCAACTTCCCCGATGAAATCAGGGCTGCACTGAATCGTCATCGGCTCAAGGCCCTGCCCGGTCTCTGGCTTGCATCTACCTCAGAAATCGGGCGCCCGTATCTATTGTACGACCCTGCAACCACAGCTATCGAAGCCTCCCAAGTATTGACAGGAGGGGAAGTCATTGGACCCGCGCTGGTGGACGGCCGATTGCTCATCCGAGACGGTATGGATTTCGCACTCTACGATTCGGCGCGCGATACGATCAAAGCACTGAACAGCATGGGTGCGATGGTCCCAATTCCCCACTTTCAGCGCAGTCCAAACATGATGATCCAGGAATACTTTGCCTTGGATCACCTGGTCAATACCGACGGCCTGAGCACGCGCATTGCAATGTATGACGTGAGGGCTCGCGGGACCAATCCCAACGGCCCAATGGATCGCTACCTGGGCTGGCTCGACGCCAACGTAGATACGATCCGTTGGCATCCTTGGAATCAACAGGACCATGTCTTCGGGATCCTCGACGATCAAACCATTCTCTTCACAGAGAACTCCCAACGCATCATTCGTATGGACTTGGATACCGGGGAACGAACCTGCCTCTTCCCCTTATCCCGCTAGTTTTGCATCCGCGGTATGGCACGCTTTCGTCAGTAGGCTCCCAA
>JARGOW010000401.1 GCA_029212955.1 Planctomycetota bacterium
GGTGAGTTGATAGGCCCCTTCGTTCCCGCTGAACAGGATCTCATCGGACCGATTGTAACGGCCGACCAACCCCTGCAGGCACAGGTGCCCATCGCTAGCTCCGGGGTTCATGATGAAGCCGGACTGGCTTCCCACGAGAAAGTAGCCAAAGACGTTTTGGGGGAGATCAAATCCTTTGAGGTAGACCATAGATTGCGAGTTGTAGTAGCTGCGATCCGCGCGGATCCAGCCGGCAGAGCCGCTGGAGTTGATTTCGGCTTCGCAGTACTGCGAACCATTGACGGTGCCAAAGTCCGCATAGATTTCAGCGCCCGCCACTTGGGTCTCACCGGCAGCGTCCTCCGCGATCCAGGTGGGGAAGAAGGTGGCGCCAATAGGAAGGTATGCACCGCCATCCCAATCGGACGTGACCGCAATCTTCGCGGGAGCCTGGTTCGAGATCGCCAGGGTGCTACCGCGACCATTGATTCCCGTGCGAAGTTCCCCATTGTCGTGGACCACGTTGAGTTCGGTGAATTCAATGTGGCGATCGCCATTGGGCGCGACGGTTTGGAAGCTCAGGAGGAAATCCCGCCAGCCGGAAGCAATGACGGGAGTTCGGTGATCCGCATCCACGTCCAAGTTTCGCATGGTGTGAATGTTGCGAGCGTTGTCCGCCGATCCGTCCCGCGCGACCACGGTGAAGATGTTGTAGATCGAACCGATACGGCGTTCGAAAGCCACGATCCAGTAGTTTTCACTGGCAAAGGAGAAGCTCCGGGAGGCCGATGAAACATCCGCGTGGATCGAGTCACTGAACGTGTAGACATTGAACTGGTTGTGCCCGGTCATGGAGCCCGTGTACTCGATCACTTGGCCACGCAGGTTGCGATTGTCGGTAGCGACCTCTCGCTCCCACACAATCATGTATTCATGGAGACCGATTTCCGCACCCGGATACCCGCTAGATTTGGAAATGGTCGGAGCGCGATCCATGTCGGTCGCGTCCCCGTCGATGATTCTGCGTGAACCGACTGTGGAGCTTCCGGCTCCCACGGCCTGGGCCACGATGTCAAAGTCCTGGTTGATGCCGTCCGCTTCCTGCCAAACCACCATGTAATCGTAGAGGGAGGACGCATCCCTGCCCTGGCCGCCCACATCAACCGTTTCGGCGCCGACACCGCTGATTTGGAACTGGGGCCCACGGGTTCCGTCGATCGATTGGGAGGTCCGACCCCAAACGCGCCGGGACCCTACGATATTGCCTACCACAGAACCGACCAGGAACTGCTGCTCGTGGTAGTTCGTGGCATTGCGCGGCATGGTCCAGTTGGCGCTGGTGATGTCGATCGAACTCGTGCGAATGATAGAGTCGATGGGCGGGTTGTAGTGGATTTCGATCACATCGGAGTCGAAAGCGCTCTGCCGTTCCGAAAAAACGATCTGGGTGACCGCGGTGTTGGAATCGTAGACCACGTCCACGTCGGTCTGGGTACGGGTGTCGTTGGTGATCGAGTAGGGCGTGATGGTCGGATCGACGATCAGGGGCAGGACGGCCTTCTGGACAAAGTCCCGGGGAACGGTGATGCGGAAGCCATCGGGGGTTGCTTTCTGTACGAGCTCCAGAATCTGACCCGTGGCGTCCAAAGCGTAGGCGCGACCATAGTGCACCGAACCCAACCCATTGGAATAGTCGAAGCCTCCGATGGGGGAGGTGGAGGGCTCCAGTTCCGTCGTGACTTGAATGTCCAATTCCAGGGCCTGGCGAGCCGGCAAGGAATCGAAGACGAAGGTCTGCTCCACCGTGTCCTTGGTCAGGTGGTAAACCTCATTTAGGGAGCCCCGTCCGAGGGTGACCTGCTGCCCTGACCGGCTGCGTTGGCGTTCCCCAAGGGCCAGGGGTTCGCCTCCGATACGGACATCCACCAAGTCGAATTCGACCGGGTAGTTTTTGGGTGCGTTCGATCCAAAGAAGGGGATGTAGGTCAGGCCTTCGTTGCCAAAGGAAGCCTTCCAGCGCGGTCCCCGGGCCCAGGTCCTGCCATCACCGGGTTCATCGAGCAGGAGTGTAGAGGTCAGGTCCTCGATGGCGGCAGGGTCCAAACCAGCGGGCCATTCAATGGAACTCTTGCCCAAATGTGCGGGGTCCTGGGAGGGCGGCCCCGCGAAGAGCAGGCCTCCTACGGGCATCAGAATGGCGAGGGCGGCGAGGGAAAGGGGGTGTTTCATTGGGATTCGGGACAGGGAGGGACTGGGTACTCCCCCCTCATCCGCGATCCCCCCGTGCCGTTACAGGATAAATTGGACAATCCTATTTTGGGTCCCAGGATCCCCCGTCCCACCCCCGCTCGGTCGCCGGGGGGGGCTGGATTCGAAACTAGGGTGTCGGGGGAGCCTCTCCCCGGCATCCACGATGCTGGCGCACCAACCGAATGGCATTGAGAGCCACGAAGGCAACTCCGATGAGGATGACGCTCTTGGTCAGGGCTGCGATGGCGATGACCAAAATGGCAAGGAGGGGTAACTCGAATTTAGCGAAGCCCTTCTTGTCGAGAAGGCAGTCGTGGCAGATCCAAACGGACATCAGGAAACCCGCGACCGTGAGGCCCAGCCCGAGCACTGCAGCGCTTTCCGTGATTTCGGCGTGGTGGGTCAAGACATCGATGTTGACACTGATCAGTGCGCCGACCGCCGTTGCGAAAGCGTAGATGAAGTAGTGTCCATACGCCCAGATGAAAGCCTTCGATTCGCTTCCGAGTTGGGACTCGACCTTGTCATCAAAGTAGAGCCACCACATTGAAAAGAGGATCATGAGGGTGCCGGCGATGAACTGGATGAGTTCCATGGAGAAGTACTTTGGAACCTGCTCGAAAGCCATGACAGAAGCCAACATGGATTCACCGAGAACGATGATGGTCAGCAGTCCCAGTCTCTCTTCGATGTGGTCCGAGTGATACTTGGTGTTGACTCCCTTGTCGGTGGAAATCTCCGCCAGATAAGGAACAACGAGTTCGAGAGCCATGAGCCCCACGAACAGGTTCCAATTGGGAAAATGCAGAACAGCGATCGTCCATGCGATCTGCAGGAGGGAAACGCCAACGATGTAGCGCAAGGCAACCGGTCGAGACTTCTTGTCATCCCAGGCGACCTTGATCCAGATCAGCACATACGGAATCCGCATGGTCACATACCCGATCATGATGACCAAAAAGTCCTGTTCGACGAAAGCCGCTTTGACCCCCGACGCCATGACGATGGCCCCAACCATCTGAGCGAAGGAAGCCAACCTGAATTGGGCGTCGTCTGTGTCGTAGCCGGATGCGAGCCAGGTATACGCATTCCAAGGCCACCAGATACCCATGAAGAGGAAGCAGTACATGCCAATTGCGGGCAGTACGTGATGCCAACCGGACAATGCGTGGTGCAGTTGCGCCGCCAAACTCGCAATGGCGATCACGTAGATCAGGTCATAGAACAGCTCGAGCGGGGTTGCAGACCGGTGCACTTCCTCACGACTGCGCGCCATGATCGGGTTGATCAGCAAGGACTTGTTGGGCTTGGATTCACTCATGAGTCTTTGTGGTTTGGCGAGCGGTGGTCCGCGGTACTGGATCTAGAGGGTCGTTGCCGAGTAAGTGATGCCACGTTCGGCGAGTTCGCGCAGCATGCGGTCCACGATGGCCTTGTTGCTTCCGAGCATTTCGGGCGGGTGTACGCCGGGTTCGGCGAAGGTGCCGTCGACCAGCATGCGGGCCATGATCGTGCAGGGCAGGGCGGTTGTGCGGGACATGCTCGTGGCGCGTTCGGCCTGGGAGTAGGGCTCGTAGAGGTCCCAGCGGTAGGCTTTGGGTTTTCCCGCTTCCTCGCCGCGCACGATGATGCGCATGACCGTCAGGTCTTCCTCGCCCTCTTCGAAGGTCCACTTGGGGAAGAGCAGCGCTTGGGTGAGAGCCAGGGGAGAAACCTTTTGACCCTGCACATCGATGGGTTCCTTTTGAAAGAGACCGGTTTCGCGGAAGACGCGCATGAGCTCGATGTGGCCCGGGTAGCGAAGGGTTTTCTCCTTCATGTGCGGCACATCGAGCGTGTCGATCAGGCTGCGCAGGCCATCGGTGTTGAAGGCTTCCAGGGTGCCCACGCCGTCGAACTCCATTAGTTCGGGCTCGCTGAGGGCTTCTCGGACCACCACTTGGCCATGCTCCACGATGCGAGAGGGGCGTGTGTATTCCTCGATCACATCGGAGGGTGCAAATCCCGCCTTGTA
>JARGOW010000402.1 GCA_029212955.1 Planctomycetota bacterium
AGATACGCCCTGCGGCCTGACGGACTCGCAAAAGGGTTTCGTCATCGAGATCGGCCAGACTGCGGTGATCTCCGGCCAAGGCCTCCAGCCAGCGGAGCGCGGCTTCCGCGTCCGTTTTGGAGAAGTCTTGCGGGTCATCCTGCATGGGCGCCATGGTAGCGGGCTTGGGTCCATGGGCAAGCCGTTGTCGGCACCCTGGGAAAAAGTCCGGGCACAAATGGGGGCCATGCCCCAATATGTGTGCATGTCAAATCGTCTCTCCCGAAGAATCCTGTTGAAGGCCAGCTCCGCTGCGGCGCTGGCCGCCTTTTTTCCCCTAAGCGCGTGCCAGGGGATCGCCCGAGGATTTGGGGGCCGAATGAACCCGATCTCTTTGGCCCAGTGGTCCTTGCATCGGGCCTTTTTCGATAAGCGACTGGATCCCTTGGATTTTGCCCAGGTTTCCCGGGAGCAGTACGGGTTGGGTGCCGTCGAATACGTGAACAGCTTCTTCAAGGACAAGGCCAAGGATTTGAATTACCTGGCTCAGATGAAGCAAAGGGCTGAAGACCACGGTGTGCAGAGTTTGCTGATCATGATCGATGGGGAGGGGAATCTGGGGGAGAGCGGGGCGGATGCGGCCATTGAGAACCACAAACCATGGATCGATGCTGCGGCCTATTTGGGGTGTCACTCGATCCGGGTGAATGCGGGAGGTTCGGGCAGTCGGGAGGAGGTTGCGGCCCAAGCTGCGGATTCCCTCCATAAGTTGGCGGAGTATGGGCAACCTGCAGGTCTCTCCATTCTGGTGGAGAACCATGGAGGCTACAGTTCCGATGGTGCCTGGCTGGCTGATGTCATGCGTCGAGCGGATCATCCCGGGGTGGGCACCCTCCCCGATTTCGGCAACTTCCGAGTGAGCTCGGACCACATGTACGACCGCTACCGGGGGGTGGAAGAACTCATGCCCTACGCGAAAGCGGTGAGCGCAAAATCCCATGAATTTGATTCGGATGGCAATGAGATCCATACGGATTACACGCGCATGCTCGGGATCGTTTTGAATGCGGGTTACACCGGTCATATCGGGGTGGAGTACGAAGGCTCTAAGCATTCCGAGTCGGAAGGGATTTTGCTGACCAAACAGCTGATCGAACGCGTCTTGAGCGCCTAGGCTTGTTTTGGGCGCGGTGGATGTGCCCTGCGCCCCTTGGCCCGGGTTCGAATCATTTGTGCACGGCTACCGACTCCTTTTGAATTCATCACTCAGGGTGAAGCGAACCGGAGCGTCTGGACCTCGTGATCGCCGGGCGACTGCCGTTCGTAGGCAACAGGATTTCGGTGGAGGCGTTGCCCTCTCTCTAAGCCTGCAGGGAAAGAGCCACCGGAATGCGGAGCGCCACACAAGATTTCGGAGACTGTTGTATGATCTTGGCTCGTTCCGTTCCTTTGGCTTCGCTTCCCAACACCATGACTTCCAACGTCTCCCGTCGCGCTTTCCTTAAACTTTCGGCCGGCTCCGCTGCTGCCGCCGCCGCTGTTGCTTGTCAGGGTGTCCCCGGTGCCGATGGGCGCAAGAGCGGTGGCAATGGACGCTTGCGCCACGGGGCGGTGGGTGTCGGTGGCATGGGTGGGGCGGACTTGAAGGAAATCTCCAAGCATGAAAAGGTGGATGTGATCTGCCTGTGTGATGTGGATGCGGGCCGATTGAAGGCCGCCGGCGAGCTCCATCCGGGCGCGCGTTTGTACGCCGATTGGCGCGAAATGCTCGAAGCGGAGGGGGACAACTTGGATTCGCTCTGCGTTTCCACCCCCGATCACATGCATGCCCCCGTGACCATGGCGGGCCTGATGCGAGGCTTGCACGTGTATTGTCAAAAGCCGCTTACCCATACGGTGGTGGAGGCGCGTGTCATCCGTGAAGCCGCCCAGGACGTCGGCGTTGTGACGCAAATGGGCATCCAGAACCGTTCGAATACACACTATCTGACCGCCAAAGAACTCTTTGAAACGGGCGTCACCGGCCCGGTGAAGTCCATGCATGTCTGGACCGACCGACCCGCAGGTTGGTGGCCCCAGGATGTGGAGCGCCCCGAAGGCAGCGACGCCATCCCCGCCGAATTGGCCTGGAACCTGTGGCTGGGCGTGGCCCCCTCTCGCCCCTTCAAGGAGGGCGCGTACCATGGGTTCGTTTGGCGCGGCCGCAAGGATTTTGGCACGGGTGCCCAGGGCGACATGGCCTGCCACCTGATGGATCCGGCGCTTTGGTTCCCCGGACTCGGGGATCCGCTGACGGTGCGCTCCGAAGGACCCAAGCCCAACGGCGAGAGCTTCCCCCTCTGGTCCCGGGTGCATTACACATTCCCTCCCACTGCCAGCACATCCAAGTCTGGAGTCGACCTCACCTGGTATGACGGTGCCCGCAAACCCGACGAATTGCTAAAGAGCCTAGGGATCGAGGATGCCTACGCCAACGCATGCCTGTTCGTTGGGGAAAAGGCCACCCTGCTCGTAAGCCCCTATGAACCCGTGCGCTTGTTCCTCCCGGGTGTGGGTGAGAAGGTCCTCAAGCTCAAGGCGGTCCCGGCCGTGAACCACTGGCATCAATGGGTGGATGCTTGCTTGGGTTCGGGGCAAACCACGGCCGGATTCGATTACGCAGGCCTACTGAGTGAGGTGGCCTTGCTCGGCAATGTGGCCCTGGAATTCCCTGGTGAGAATCTGACCTGGGACGCGAATGAAATGAAGTTCCCCAACCAACCCAAGGCCAACGCGCACTTGCACAAGACCTATCGCCAGGGATGGCGCTCCTCGGGAATCTGTTAAGGGACGGGATGCCGCCCCGATTCGGGGCGGAATCTGATTCGTTTGGATCCGGGCGCCCGCCCGGGTCCGAAGCGGATGGGCCTTCGCCCGGGCCCGGATGGGTTGCTTAGGGTGCGGTTTGCCACAGGATCCGGCGTAAGGTTTCCGGATTGGGGGTTGCGGCCCACAATTCCCAAGCGAGACTGTGCGGCCCATGACCAATTGGAAACGTACCTATTGGGTGGTTTGGTTAGCCAACCTCGTCACCTCCATCGGGATGATGAGCTTCTTGCCCTTCTTCCCGAGCCTGCTCGAGGAAATGGGCATCGAGGGTGAGGCTTCCCTGGCGCGTTGGTCCGGGGTCTGTTTCGCGGCCGCGCCCTTGCTCGCCACCTTCTCCGCGCCCATGTGGGGGGCGATCGGGGACCGATTCGGCCGCAAAATCATGGTTTGCCGGGCCATGTTGGCGATCTGCTTTTTCGTGGGGGCCATGGCTTTCGCCTCGACCCCCTGGCAGCTCCTGTTGCTGCGTTGCTTGCAAGGTTGCTTTTCAGGGTTCATTCCCCCCAGCATTACCCTGGTCAGCGTGGCCGCTCCCGCAGACCAGCAGGGTCGGATCGCTGGAAGTCTGGCGACTTCCATGGCCATCGGTGGGCTGCTCGGTCCCCTGATCGGTGGCTTGGCCGCAACGATCTTGGGCTCCCATCAGAAGGTTTTCCTGCTGGTGGGTCTGCTGGGTGGTCTCTCGGCAGCCCTGGTTTGGTTCGGTGCGGAGGAGGATGTTTCGACCCGCAGAAAGGTGGAGGGTCGACTCAATCTATCCGGTGTTCTACGGGCCACAGGATCCGACCTTCTAGAGGTTTGGCGCAATCCCCTGTTGCGCAGTGTGGCTTGGTTGGTGTTCGCATTGCAAATCGGTTTGGGCGCGATCAACCCGATTCTGGAGTTGTACGTGCGTGAACTCTTGCAGGGGGTGGATGTGCACGGCGGGCTGTTGGATCGCCTGAGTTCCTTGGGGGGCGGTGTTTCCGAGGGGCTCAGCGTGGAGGCTCGGGTCCAGACCTTTGCCACCAGTTTGTTGTTCGGTGCCATGGCCGTGGCGAATCTCCTGTCCCTGCAACTTTGGGGGCGCTACGGGGATCGCATCGGCCATCGCAAGGCCCTGATCCATTGCGGTTTGCTCTGCCTGCTGGCGTTGACGATTCAGGCCGCGGCCGCCGTGTACGCCGTGCTCCTGCTGGGCCGGCTCTGCATGGGGTTGGGTATGGCGGGAGCTAGCCCGTTGACCCATGGCCTTGCAGCCAACGTGGCCACGGCAGATCGCCGCGGAGGGGCCTTCGGAGTGATTTTTTCAGCGCGAACCCTGGCGGTGGCGGTGGGAGGAACCTCCGGCGGATTGCTCTTTCCGCTGATCGGTGCCCGGGGCGTCATGGCCGT
>JARGOW010000403.1 GCA_029212955.1 Planctomycetota bacterium
CAAGGTGTGCGTCACGTGATCCAGGCTAGCTTGAAGGCAGGAGTCAGCCGTGTGGTACACGTGAGTTCCATCGTGGCGATTGGATACTCTGCGGGAAATGTTCCGCGCGTGGAAGGGGACCCGTTCAACGCGGGCGATCTGCGGGTGGCCTACGTGGATACCAAGCGCGAAGGGGAGCAAATCGCACTCCAGGCGCCTGAGGCGTTACAAGTCCGTGTGGTCAATCCGGGTGCGATATTCGGACCGGTGCAAGCGAATTCAAACTCAGCACGATTCCTCCAGGGAATGGCCCAAGGGAACATTGGTTCGTTTGCCCCGCCGGGCGGAATGGCGGTGGTGGGCGTTCGGGATTGTGCCCGGGGGGTGCGATTGGCCCTGGAGGTCGGTCGTGCGGGTCGCCGTTATGCCTTGACCGAGTCCTACCTCTCCAATCGAGAGTTGTTCGCTGCGGTGGGGGAGCGCTTGGTAGGTCGGGACCCGGTCCGGGCCGTGGTTCCTGCTTGGGCCTGGAATGCGCTGGGTTGGGGTTTGTCCCTCGTCTCCGTGGTGCGCGAACCCCGGCTTACCTCACCCCAAGCCATGCGCATGCTGGGGGTAGCTTTCGATACGGAGAGTCAACGGGCCCGCGCCGAGCTGGGTTGGAAACCCCGCCCCTTTGGCGATGTGTTGGACTGGACCATTCGCGAGATGCGGCAGGCGAAAATCCTACCTAGTGGTTAATGGTCGGCGAAGCCCCAGGTGCCTTTGACGGTGGCCTTGCGCACGGAGATGATATCCAGGACCCAGTTGAACCAGCCCAGGTCCGGAGTGACTTTCGCTGAAGTCTCCGTGGTGTTGGCCAGGTGGAAGTCCGCCGCGTTTTCGCGGGCGATCGAGAGTGCGCCGCTCGGCATGTCTATGGCGAACAGGGTGAACGACCAACCTTCGCTCTCGTAGGTGCCCGAGGTTTGGGTGCTTCGCTCGAGGGAAACGGAAGCGCAGGCAGGAGCCAGGAGGGCGAGGAGCAAACAGATGGCCAGGCCCCGGGGGGCTCTGGAGACAGGGTTGGGTCTGGGCTGCATGCCCATACTCTAACGTCTAAGTCCAGCGTCGCAGATAGGAATCCATGGGCAAAGCCCTAGACGCGGCCCCACGTTGAATTGGTACCCTCTGCCCATGCCTGGCCCCGGATCCCACGACGATTGCACGACCCTTTTGGGGAAGCATCGCATCGCTTTTTACTCCCGGATGGGGGAAGGCCCCCAGACGGTTCGCCTCTTCTTTTCACCCGGACGAGTGAATCTCTTCGGAGGCCATCTGGACTACAACGGTGGGCCGGTCATGCCCACGGCGATCGATCGCGGCACTTTTCTGGCGATTCGACCCCGGGAGGACGGTGTGATCCACTTGCAATCAAGGCTGGACTCCCAGGGGTTGGAGTTCGTTTTGGGCCAGGAGCCCCGGACCAAGTCTGGCCGCTGGGTCGATTATCCGGTGGGTGTGATCCGCGAATTGTTGACCCATTGGAACGCGGGAGGGGCCGCTCGTCCTGTTTGTGGATTGGACATTCTCTACGGAGGCAATCTCCCGGTGGGGGCTGGACTTTCCTCTTCTGCATCTATTTGCGTGGGGACGGCCTTTGCCTTGAATGAGGTTTGGCAACTTGGTTTGGACCGTCGCTCGCAGGTGCAATGCGCCCTGGACGCCGAGCGCGAGTTTGTCGGGGTCCAGTGCGGAATCATGGACCCCTTTGCCATTGGATTGGCCAAGCCCGGGCACTTGCTTTGGCTCGACTGCAAGGATGAGTCGTTCGAGCACCTGCCGATCGACTTCGAGGAACTCTCGATTGTGGTTGCCAATTCCGGCGTGCAGCGGGAGTTGGCCGCGGGGGAGTTCAACAAGCGAGTCATGCAATGTTCGCAGGCATTTGAGGCCATGAAGAAGCATGTCCCCGGGGCGAAGTGCATGCGCGATGTGGACCCGGCGTCATTTGAAGAGCACCGCAGCGAACTGGAGCCGGTTCTGGAAAAACGCGCCACCCATGTGGTCGCGGAGGTGGTCCGTACTTTCGCCGCTCGTCAAGCCTTGGTGGACGGGGACTACGAGCGTCTTGGACAATTCATGACCGAAACCCATCGTTCCTTGCGCGACAACTTCGAAGTCTCCAGTCCAGAATTGGACCTGTTGGTGGAGGCGGCCCTTGAGGTCGATGGATGCTACGGTTCAAGGTTGACCGGTGCGGGCTTCGGAGGGTGTACGGTGATCATGGCCCACCCCGATGCGGTATCGGAGGTGGCCGCCCACGTTCGCAAGCGCTATTCGGCCGAAAAGGGATGGATGCCCGATGTGGAAGTCTTCCACGGGGATGAAGGGCCAAGGGAAGTATCGCTGTAGATCCTAAGGCTCGGCGGGGCGGGTGCACCACCGGACGGATGCGGAAGTGGGTGGAGGCCAAAAAAAATGGCGGCACCGGAGAACCGGGCCGCCTGGAGCTTTCAATCAACTAAAGATGTTCTTCATTCCTGGTCCAGGGGAACCACTTCAAAAACCGCGTCGGTTGTGGTGGTTTCCTGGGCCACTTCGAGGTCCGCACGAGCGCGCTCCCCAAGCAGGATCCCCGCCGTACTTTGGGCGGTGGCTGCGGCTTCAGGTTGCCCCAACAGGTTCAATGCACCTGCCGGATTGCCCACAAAGACCTCGTTTGCGATGAGCATGAGGCGTGCATCGTTGTCCCCAGGGTTTTGCAGATTGAACGTGCGCGCACGTGTCATCTGGGCATCCAAGTCCACGGGGCGGTCGTAGAAGCTGCGCTTGTCGACGGTCAAATCCACCAAGCCGGGATCCAGGTCGAATGCCTTGCGAAGGGTAAAGGCGCCGTAGTGGTAGTCGCCCGTCGCAAAAAGTGCATCCGAGAGAATCAGGTAGAGGATGCCTTCGCCGGGTGAGTATTCCACGGCCTTGCCGTAGTGGTGGACGGCATCCGAATAGCGACCCGCCCGGAAGGCACGGTCTCCCAAGGTGAGGTAATACTCGGCCGCGCGGTTGATGGCGGGAACCACGGCGGGCGCGGGTGCTACAGCTTCGCCGACTTGAACCGGCGGGCTCGGATCGACTAGCACTTCTTCGACGATCTCGATGGGCGCTTCATTGACTTGAACGATCACTGTATAGCTAGGCGGCGTAAAGGGGCCGGAGTAGTAAAAGCTCGGACGGTAGCCGTAATTCCAATAGCCGCCGTTGTACCAGTAGCTATCCCACCAGCAAGCGGTGGCCCATTGGGTCGGGCACCAGAACCAGCCGTAGCCAGATCCCCACATATTCCAGTTCCAGTAGTAGTGGGAGTACGGGTCGTGGCGGTAACCGCCATTGTTGTGACGCCAGAGGTTTCGACCGTGGCCGGAGCCAGGAGTGATCGCACCGCCGCCTCGTCCGTCGTTGGCACCGGGTGTGATCCCGCCTCGACCGCGCGAGCTGGCGTGGTCCAGGCCGGGGCGACCCCCGCTGGCTTTGAGGACACCTCCGGGGATAGAGCCCCCGGATTGGCTTTCGATGTAGTCCTTGCGTGCTGTTTTGGTGCGCTTAGCATCCCGGGCTTTGAGTCCGGGCTGGCCTTTGCCTTGGGATCCTTTTCGGCCTGAAATGCCCTTGCCCGCTTGAGAGCCGGAGCGGTCTTTTTGGCCAGTCTTGGCTTTCGCGCCATTGGGTTTGATGCCGTTCGGACGCGCTTTCAGGCCGCCAGTGGAACGACCCTTTTGCTGGCTACCTGCTTCGTTGGCTCGACGAATTCGGTCGCGAGCCGCTTGAATTCTGCTAGCGCCAGCCGAGGCCCGAGCTTTGTCTACGGATCCGGAGTTCCTGACCTTGGCTTGGCTTCCGGACACCTTGCGTTGGGTTTGAGACTTTTGCCCGCCATTGGTGGCGGACCTGGCGCGACGTAAGCGATCCTGCTGGATGCGCTGGGCCGTGGTGGGCTGCCTATTCTTGGTGGTCGTGGAGGTGGGACGAGCCGTTTTGCGGGCCCGCTCACGGGCGCGTTGGAGGGCGGTCGAGTTGGAAACCCTGGGGACCACGGTGCGGGTCGGCTTGGGCGTGTAAGTCGGGTTGAACAGGCTGCCCGTGGATCCACTGCTGGAGCGGGGTGCCGTGGTGCGGGTGGGCGCGGTGCGGCCCGTGCTCGTGGGCCGGGTCGAGCGGTTGGGTTGGCTCGCGGGCCTCGCGCTGGGCTGGGACCGTGG
>JARGOW010000404.1 GCA_029212955.1 Planctomycetota bacterium
CCCCAATTGCCTGGGGCCCACAAGCAGCGGATCACCGCCCGGGGCTCGTCCATCTTCGGGCCGGCTGGGCTCAGCCTTCCCCGGAACTGGTTTCCCCCTTCGAAGGGCCCAGGCCGTACTTGTCCAGTTTGCGCTGGAGTGCAAAACGGGAAAGGCCCAGGTTGCGGGCCGCCTTGCTCTTGTTGCCGCCCGATTCCTGCATGGCGGCTTCGATGGAGCGCCTTTCCAGGTCCGCCACGATTTCACGCATGTCGCCCCCGCCGCCGGCCAGTAGGGCCGCGGCCGCGGCAGCTTCGGCGTCATCCCCCTCTCCGGAGCGACCCTGCAAGACAGCGGGCGAGAGATGCTCAAGGGCCACGGAGTCACCGGCCAGAACCACAACCCGGCGCATTTCATTTTCGAGTTCGCGGATATTGCCAGGCCACACATGGCGATCCAGGGCTTCGAGCACCTCGATGGGTAGGTGCGGAACCGAGCGCGCGGACTCCTTGGCGGCGCGCGCCAAAAGGTGGCGCGCCAGCACGGGAACATCTCCCCGGCGATCGCGCAGGGGCGGGAGCGGAAGGGTCAAAACGCAAATGCGATAGTACAGGTCCTCTCGGAACTCCCCCTTCTCCACCATTTCCGCCAGGGAACGATTCGAAGCCGCCACCAGGCGCACATTGATCTTGGTGATTTTTTCGCTGCCCACGGCACGCAGCTCGCCTTCCTGCAAAACGCGTAGGAGTTTCTTCTGCATTTCCACGCTCATCTCCCCCACTTCGTCCAGGAATAGCGTGCCACCGTCCGCCTGTTCGAACAGTCCGCGCTTGGCCTTGTAGGCACCGGTAAAGGCACCGCGCACGTGACCAAACAACTCCGATTCCAAAAGGGTATCGGGCAAAGCAGCGCAGTTCTCGGTGACGAAGGGTCGTTCCTTTCGGTTGGAGTTGAAGTGCACCGCCCGGGCGAACAGTTCCTTGCCGGTACCACTTTCCCCCTGGATCAACACGGGAAGGTCGCTGTCGATAAAGCGATCCAACTGGGCAAAAATGGTCACCATGGATTCGCTACTCCCAACGATGCCGGAGTAATCGTAGCGCCCCCGTTCCCTGTTCAACTCCGAACGCACCACATCGAGCGCGCTGTCCTGTTCTTCCACGCGCAGACCCAACTCGCGGTTCAGGCGTTCCACTTGCAGGCGGGCTTCTTCCAGGGAGCGGTTCTTTTCCTTTAGATCCTCACGTATGCGCGCATTCTGGATAGCGGTTGCCGCGTGGGCTGCCAGCAATTCTCCCGTTTCGATCTGCAAGTCTCCGAAGGCTCCATCCTGGAGCCGGTTGTCCACGAACAGCACCCCCTGGACATCCCCGTCCACGGCGATGGGCAAACCCATGATGGAACGCAGCCGAAGGTCCTCCACACTCGCCATGCCATCGAAGCGCTCATCTTGGGAGGCATCCACGGAAACCAGGGCGTGCCCCTCGGACAGGACCTTCGTCAGCAGGCCCATGGATAGTCGACCATTGGGCAAAACGATGGTCGACCCGTCAAAGCGGCGCGCCACCCGCACGCGCAGGTCATCGGTGTTCAAGTCCCCCGAACCGTCGGCGATCTGGTCCTCGAGCATAATCAGGAAACCCCGCTCGCCACCCACGAGAGCCAGGGCCGAATCCACGATCAGCGTCAATAGGGCTTCCAACTGGCCTTCCCCCGCCAAAGAGCGGGCGATTTGGGAGAAGGTGCGCAGTCGCTCCTCGGGCTTGGTGGACTCCAAGGAGAGCGTGTCCATCCCCGTCAGGCTGGCCCCATCCTTGCTCCCCGAAAGGTCTGCGGAAAGCACCAGGCGTACCCCACCGATCTCCACCTGATCCCCCACGGCCAGTTTGACCTCCCGCACGCTCTTACCGTTGATCCGGCTGCCGTTGGCAGAGCCTTGATCCACATACCAAAGCTCGCTCCCCCGCCGCTCCACATTGGCGTGGTGACGGGAGATTTTGGGGACCGAGATCTGGATCTCACACTCATTGGCGCGGCCAATGCGGATCTGATCCTGCTCGAATTCTTGGGAGCTTTCACCCCCGTCCCGGTAGACGGTCCATTTCATAAAAGGCCAGTACAGTGATTTTTGTGCCGGCGGGAGCGGCGAATGGAGCATCCAAAACAGCTCTGCTTGAGTATCCTCCTTCGCTCCCCTTGTAACAAGTCCCGCCCCAATCATGACCCAGCCCGAGCCTCCCGAGCCCCAAACCCAGCCCCAAAGCCCCACCGAAGGCGATGCCCGCTGGTACAAGGACGGCCTGTGCTTCTCCTGCACCGCCTGTGGAAACTGCTGCAAGAGCAACGGGGACTACAGCCATGTGTATATCACCCCGCCGGAAATCCAAATCCTGGCGGCCTTCTTGGACATGGGCGAGAAAGATTTCCGGGAGAAGCACATCAAGGAAACCGACGGCTGGAGCACCCTGGACATGCCCGGGCCCCAGTGCGAATTCCTGGAGGATTCGGGATTGTGCTCGGTCTACGAAGCCAGGCCGCGCCAGTGCCGCACCTGGCCCTTCTGGGAGGAAAACCTGAAGCCCGGAGTCTGGCAGGGCCCCATGAAGGATATCTGCCCCGGGTTGGACACCGGGCCCCACCACAGCGCCGACCAGGTGGACGCCATCGCCCGGGCCAACGAGGAATGGTACGAAAGCAATGGCGGTTTGGACTGAATCGCAGTGGTCCGGATCCCGGACCATGGGACTTCGGTAAAGACCCCTGGCAATCCGCACGCACGCGTCCCTCCCGCATTACAATCGTTCCCAGCGAAACACCCCGGCCCCAGGGCTTGGCCTTTCGGACCTGCCCCTGCCAATCCACCCTTTTCGAGTACACGAATGGAATTTGAGCCCCTGCGCTTCCCAATCGGCCCCTTCCAACGCCCCCTCCCCATAGGACCCGAAAACGTAAAGGATTGGATCGAGGTCATCGCGCGATTCCCCTCCTTGGTCGAACTGGAAACCCAGGGCCTGAGCGTGGAGCAACTCAATTGGCCCTATCGCCCCGGCGGCTGGTCCATCAAGCAGGTGGTGCACCACTGCGCCGACAGCCATATGAATTCGATCATTCGATTCAAACTGGCCCTTACCGAACACCGCCCCACCATTCGGCCCTACTTCGAGGACCGCTGGGCGGAACTGGCGGATTCTCAAACCGATGACATTTCCGGATCCATCGCCACGCTGCACGGGGTACACGCCCGTTGGAAACAACTGCTTTCGAGTCTGGGGCCGGAAGAGCTAGCCCGAAGTTTCAACCACCCCGAAAGCGACCGAAAGATCCCCTTGGATGAGAACATCGGGCTCTACGCTTGGCACTGCGAACACCACCTGGCCCATGTGCGCCAGGCATTGGAATCCGGCGGGAAATACGCCGGTTAGATCCTTGGCCAAGCAAAGCAGCCCGGCGCCCCCGCAAATTCTGCGAGTGCGCCGGGCTGCTTTTTCACTGGATTGAACCTACTTGCCCAGGAACACGGGCTTGCGCTTTTCGGCGAAGGCCGCCAGGGCTTCCAATCGATCCTGGGTGGGGATGGTCTTGGCATAGCACGCCGCCTCGATTTCCAGGCCTTGCTCCTGGGGGTGCTCCAGGCCTTCGTCGATGGCTTGCTTGGCAGCACGCACTGCCACCGGACCATTGCCCGCGATTTGATTGGCCAAGTCGGAGGCGACCTGGTTCAGGTCCGCGCGGCTAGCCACGCGGTTGACCAAGCCCATGGCTTCCGCCTCGGGGGCCTGCAGGCGGCGGGCTGTCAAGATCAGATCCTTGGCCCGGCTCTTCCCTATCAGGCGCGGCAGGCGCTGGGTTCCACCGGCCCCAGGAATGATGGCCAACCCGGTTTCGGTCAATCCGAACTTGGCATCTTCGGCCGCAACACGGAGGTCGCAGGCCAACATGAGTTCCGTGCCCCCGCCAAATGCAAACCCATTGATGACCGCCACGGTCGGTTGCGGCATGGCTTCCACGTCGTCCATCAGGGCGCGAATGTTGCGAATGAAGTCCGGCACCCGCTCGGGATCCATGGTGCGCCGCTCCTTCAAATCGGCTCCGGCGCAAAAGGATTTCTCCCCCGCACCCGTGATCAAAATACAGCGGATCGACAAATCGCTTTTCAGTTCCTCGAGCAGCAACCGGAAGCGCTTGAGCGTGGGGAACGACAGGCAATTCATCACGTCCGG
>JARGOW010000405.1:0-333 GCA_029212955.1 Planctomycetota bacterium
CATGGACATGGGTATCGTCAACGCCGGACAACTGGTCGTCTACGAGGACATCCCCGCCGACCTACTCAAGCACGTGGAGGATTTGATTTTCCACCGCCATGAAAACGCCACGGATGACATGGTGGCCTTCGCAGCCACGGTGACCGGCGGCGGCAAAAAACGCGAAGTGGACCTGTCTTGGCGCGAGGAAAGCGTGGAGCAACGCTTGCAGTACGCTTTGGTGCACGGGGTCGTTGACTTCATCGTGGACGACACCGAAGAGGCCCGTCAACAACTCGGGCAGCCGATTCAGGTCATCGAAGGACCCCTCATGGACGGCATGAAGGTCGTGGG
>JARGOW010000405.1:343-4195 GCA_029212955.1 Planctomycetota bacterium
CTGTTCGGCCAGGGCAAGATGTTCCTGCCCCAGGTGGTCAAGAGTGCGCGCGTGATGAAGCGCGCCGTGGCTTACTTGGAGCCCTACCTCGAGGATGAAAAGCAGGAGAGCTCTTCCGCCGGTCGCATCGTCATGGCCACGGTCAAGGGCGACGTGCACGACATCGGAAAGAACATCGTGGGCGTGGTGCTCGGCTGCAACAACTACGAGATCATCGACCTGGGCGTCATGGTGCCCGCCGACCAGATCCTGAAAGCCGCCGTGGAGAACAACGCGGACATGATCGGCCTTTCGGGATTGATCACACCATCCCTGCGCGAGATGGCCACGGTGGCCAGCGAAATGAAGCGCACGGGCATGGACATGCCCCTGTTGATCGGCGGCGCCACCACAAGCGCCCAACACACGGCGGTCAAGATCGCCCCCAATTACGATCACCCCGTCGTTCACGTGCATGACGCCTCGCGTTCCGTGGGAACCGTGGGGCATCTCATGAGCAAAGACCTGAACCAGGCCTTCCGCGACAATCTGATCGAAGACCAGGAGCGCATCCGCAAGTCCTTCGGCAACCGCCAGGCCAAGGAACTGCTCGGCCTGGAGGCCGCGCGCGCCAACGCCCCCACCTTCGACTGGAAAGCCGAGGACGTGGAAGCCCCGCCCTTCCTGGGCCAGCGCTTCCTCGAGGACGTTCCGCTCACCGAACTCGTGCCCTACATCGACTGGACATTCTTCTTCAGCACCTGGGAATTGAAGGGCCGCTACCCTCAAATCCTCACCAGCGAAAAGTACGGCGAAGCTGCCACCGAGTTGTTCGAAAACGGCCAGGCCATGCTCAAGCAGCTCTGTGAGGGCGACGAGCTGCACGCCCACGGGGTGTACGGCTTCTGGCCCGCCTCGGGAGAGGGCGACGACATCGTGCTCTACAGCGGCGAGGACCGACGCGAAGAACTGTGTCGCTTCCCCATGCTGCGCCAACAAACCGTGCACGCGGACGATCGCCCCAACCGATCCCTGGCCGATTACCTGGCCCCCCGCGCCACCGACATCCCCGACTACGTGGGCACCTTCGCGGTCACCGCGGGTATCGGCGCCAAGGAAATTGCGGCACGCTTCGAAGCGGATCACGACGACTACAACTCGATCATGGTCAAAGCGCTGGCAGACCGTTTGGCCGAGGCCTTCGCCGAATACCTGCACCAGAAGGTTCGTCGGGAATGGGGCTTAGAGGAGCGTGGCGCCGTCTCCCATGAGGACCTGATCGCCGAGCGCTTCCGTGGAATCCGACCCGCATTCGGCTATCCCGCATGCCCCGATCACACCCCCAAGCGCACGCTCTTCAATCTGCTGGATGCACCCGCCATGGGCATCGAATTGACCGAAGGGCTTGCCATGGATCCCGCAGCCAGCGTCTGCGGCTTGTACTTGGCCCATCCTGAGTCACGCTACTTCGGCGTGGGCCGGCTCGGCCGCGATCAAGTGGTGGATTACGCCAAGCGCTGCGGCATGTCCCTCGAGGAAACCGAGGACTGGCTAGGACCGTACTTAGCCTACGCCCCGGAGCCAAACTAGCGGGTTCCAACCCGCCTGTGTGGCAAAAGAAAACTCCTGTGTGCAGCCCCGTTGAAGGGGCCCGTGTCTCACCTCAGAACTAGGTTGTAACCGTCTTGAGACGGGTGGCGTTCTTCGCACTTTCGCCCCCCCGGATAACTACTATCTGGGGGACTCCGAAGTGAACGAACTTCTCCATTCCCTGAAGCGCCCAACACCGAGTCCTGCCAAGGCCACCGTGAACCACACACCTCTCCCCGCACCCACATTGTTGGACAGCTGGAAGCAGCTCAAGAGCCGGCTTCACCGCTTGATGCATCTCCCCCAGCATTCCCAGGCCCTCGAAGAATTGCGCGAGTGGTTTTGGGAAGGTGCATGCGCGGAGCTCTCCGAGCAACACAGTGATATCCTGCGGTCGGATCATACGGCGCGCGCCAACTTCGAAGCCCTGGCCACCATCGACATGGATTGCGGCGAAGGCCAAAGCGTATTGGGGCTGATGCTGGGCCTTGGCGGACTCTCGGAACAGGAGATCCGTTTGCTCAAGGAGGTCGACGGAGCTCCCCTACGTCTGGTCCAGGTCATCGCCGTCGATCCCGATGGTTTGCAGACGGTCGTCGACCAGCACACCGACGAGGTCATGCACGTGGGCCGCGAGTCCTGGCAGCCTGAGATCGAAATCGGCACCAGCTACATGGCACGCATCGCCAAATTCCCTGGCGTATCGGTCTGGGCGGGCCCCTGCCTCTCCCTGCCTTCCGACCCGGCCAACCCCCTGCGCATGGAAGCCGAGGAAGGCCTGCGCGCCCTGCGCCGCTCCCCCGGCCGGGGAACCCGCGCCGAGCGCGAAAGCTTCCTCGTGGACCTCAGCCACTTGTGGGCCCACCATCTTGTGCAGGACCAAAGCCAGTCGGCCAAACCGACCCCGCTCTTCACCCTGCTGCGCGGCGCGTAAACCGGAACCTCACACACCTGGGGCCCACCTGGAACCGGACCGGTTTTGGGTGGGCCCCTGGTTTGTAAACAGAACTCCCGCCCCCTTTCCAGCTCCGCGTACAAATCCATGATTCTTCCGAACCGGTTGGAGTCAGAGGACCTCTACCCAGGGTGCATGCGCGGATCCCGGTCCATGCGCCAGGTCAAGAACCCAACCCAAGGACCCGGATCGACCCACTCCTTTGCGCTATCATCGAGATAGAACATGCCGAGTCCAAACACGTCCACGGGAGCCAGCGCTCCACCCCCAAAGGGGGAATCCCTGCTTCGCCTGCAGGGCATCACCAAGGTCTATTCCATGGGTGAGGTCCAGGTGCACGCCCTGCGCGGGGTGGACTTCGATTTGAGCCCGGGCGAGATGTTGGTGCTGCTGGGACCTTCCGGCAGCGGCAAATCCACCCTGCTCAATATCCTGGGGGGCCTGGATGTGCCCACGGCGGGACACCTGTTCTATGGGGACAAGGAATTGCCCGCGGCGGATCGCTCCGGGTTGACCGAGTTTCGCCGGGCCCACGTGGGCTTCGTTTTCCAGTTCTACAATCTGATCCCGAGCCTCACCGCCCTGGAAAATGTGCAACTGGTCACCGACATCGCAGAGGCGGGAATGCCGGCGGCCGAGGCCCTAGAACTGGTGGGGTTGAAGGACCGCCTGCACCACTTCCCCGCCCAACTCTCCGGGGGTGAACAGCAACGGGTGGCCATAGCCCGGGCCGTAGCCAAGCGCCCCGCCGTGCTGCTCTGCGACGAACCCACCGGTGCCTTGGATGTGAAGACCGGACGGGTGGTTTTGCAGGCCCTCCAGGACATCAACCGCAACCTGGGCACCACCACCGCCATCATCACCCACAACGCGGCCATCGGCCAAATGGCCAACCGGGTGGTGCACATCGCCGGGGGCCGGATCGCCCAGGTGGAAGTGAACCCCAACCCCATCGCCCCCGACCAGGTGGCCTGGTAAACCCATGTTAGGTCTGCCCGCCATCGACGTGAAAGTCCTGCGGGACATCCGGCGCCAGCCGGGGCAGATGATTGCGATCGTGGTGGTTATCGCCTGCGGGGTCGGCGTGTTCCTTGGCATGAGCTCCACCATGGGCTCTTTGACCGAAGCGCGCTCCGCCTACTACGCGGAGCAGCGCTTCGCCCACGTGTTGGCCAGCTTGAAGCGGGCCCCGGAACGGGTGGCCCGCAACCTGCGCTCGATTCCTGGCGTGCAGGGCGTGCAGACCCGCGTGCTGGCGGATGTGACCCTGGATGTGCCCGGTCTCTTCGAGGCCGCCACGGGACGCTTGGTTTCGATCCCCGACCACG
>JARGOW010000406.1 GCA_029212955.1 Planctomycetota bacterium
CTGTTTTACAAACCCCTGATCCCCGTTGCGGGCAAACCGTTTGGCCCGGTTCGAGATTTCATCGACGTGTACTTCCAATTTGGAAGTGTGGATTGGCATTTCGCCACCTTCAACGTGGCCGACGCCTGTATCTCCGTGGGCGTGGTTCTGCTCCTGATTTCCACTTTCACCGCACCTGCGCCCTCCGCACCCGAAGCGCCGGCCGCTTCCTAACCCGCCGATTCCATGGTCGATCTTTCCATCCAATTTGCAGGGCTCCGATGGCAGAACCCGTTGATGTCGGCTTCCGGAACTTTTGGGCACGGCACCGAAATGACGGGAATGGTGGCGTTTGAAAAGCTTGGGGCCTGGGTCAGCAAAACCGTGACTTGGGAGCCGCGGGCGGGCAATCCCCTGCCCAGAATCCATGAGACCGAAGCGGGCTTCCTGAATTCCATCGGGCTGGAGAACCGGGGCATCGAGCACTACATAGACCACGTGATTCCCGATCTACGTGCGGCCAAGCGGAAACGTCCGGAGACCCGGGTGATCACAAACCTGGGTGGGCACGATGCCGAGGAATTTGCTCGTCTGGCCGAGCGCTTGGGTGGCGAGGATTGCATCGATGCTTTTGAGCTCAACCTTTCTTGCCCCAACGTGGATGGGGGCAAGCTGCCCTACAGTACGGATCCCTCACGGGCTGAGGAGGTGCTGGCCGGGGCGCGCAAGGTCACGAAAAAGCCGCTATTTGCCAAGATCTCGCCCAATGTGACCCGGGTGGATGAGATTGCCCGTGGGTGTGAAGCGGGGGGGGCAGACGGCATCACAGCCGGAAACACCCTCCTGGGCATGGGCGTGGACTGGCGACGGAGAACCCCCCGATTGGCCACGGGAGTGGGTGGCTATTCTGGGACCGCAATCAAACCCGTATCCCTGCGATGTGCCTACCAGGTGGCCTCTGCGGTCTCCATTCCCGTGATTGGGTGCGGGGGAATCCAATGTGCCGAGGATGTGATGGAGTACCTGGTGGTGGGTTGCCAAGCTGTACAGGTGGGAACCGTGAGCTTTTCCGACCCCAGCGCGCTGGCCCGCATGGGGCAGGACCTGGCGGAGTTGCTGAGGTCCGAGGGGATTGAAACCCTTTCGGAATGCGTGGGTACCCTTCAGATGCCGAACTCAGAAGCTTGGCGAAAGCCCTGATCCACTCCCCTTTTCCCGAATACCCATGCGGCTGCAGACCCTGACCATTTCCCACGTGCGAAGCGCGGTGGAATTGTATCTGGAGGCGGCCTATCCGGACGGTCCCCCGGAGGCGCAGAAGCAGACCCTGCAGGCCCTGCGAGTGGCCACGAACCTGCGGCAGGTTCGAACCCTGTTCGAGAGTCCGCGCGCTGCGGACCACGTGACCTGCAGGCGCTTTACCCTGCGACTTGGGAACTGCAAATATCCGTTCATGAAGCTCGTGATCCAGGAGTACTTGGTGGAAGGTGAGTACTTCTTTTCCGTGGATACCCACGACGAGCTCAAGGTCACCCCCCAGATGGCGGATTACGAGCAATGGCTCGAATTGCGGCGTTTCAATGGGGAATTGAAGGATGCCATCGAGCTGTCCTGGGCCCAAGCTCATCTTCCAACCCATGAGGACCTGCGAGGCCTGATGGAGGAAATCGCCGCACGTTCCGGCGGACCTTGTCGAGCAGGTAAACTGCTGGTCGTGGACGATGAGGACGACGTGGCCCAGGGGGTGGCTGCGGTTCTGCGTTCCCGCGGATTCCAAGTGGAGGTCGCCTTCGATGGGGGTCAAGTGCTGCAACGGCTGGAGGAAAACGGGGCCTTCGACCTGATCGTCTTGGACTTTTCCATGCCGACCATGACCGGGGAGGAGGTGATTCAACGCATTCGATCGGATGAGCGCTTCAAGGATCAGCCGGTCCTGATGGCCACGGCCTCTGATATCGACCAGGCTCGGGTTCCCAGTTGCGCCGCCTATCTGCGCAAGCCGTACCCCAAGGAATTGCTCCTGGCCATGGTCGACCAGCTGCTGGGCTGCGAATGAAGCCCAGCCTCGCGCGGGCCAAAAAATACATCTGGAGACCGAATATTGGGCTCCAGGAGCCTAAGAGTCCCGCCCGAGCGCACCCAAACCCCAGGAATGGGGGTTGATTTGGACTCCTGGGCTTTGCTTCTGGCCCCCCAGGGCCGCCTGGAGCATAATGCCGCGCTCATTTGCTGCCCGACTCGGATCGGGCGCCAACGGAAGGGAAGATACGCACCATGGAATGGGATTCGGTAGTCGACAAGTTAACATCGTTTGGTGAGAGGGCCGGAAAGGGCCTGAAGCGCCTATTCGGATCTGAAAACGAGCGCTTCCTGCGCACACTGGAGCCCGTGGTTTCAGCCGTCAACGGGAAGGAGGAGTGGGCCAAGTCTTTGGACCGCGACGCCATCCGCGCTGAGGTCGAAAAGTACCGCGAGCAGGTGGTCTCCGGCGAAGCCAGCATCGACGACTTTGTGGCGCCGATGTTCGCCTTGATCCGGGAGGCTTCCCTGCGCACCATGGGCATGCGCCACTACGACGTGCAGCTCGTGGGCGGCTACGTCATGCACCAGGGCAAAATCGCGGAGATGATGACGGGTGAGGGTAAGACGTTGATGGCCACCTTGGCCCTATGTCTCAACTCCCTGGCCGGACGCCCCGTGTACCTGGTGACCGTCAACGATTACCTGGCCAAGCGCGACGCGGCTTGGATGAAGCCCATTTACGAGTACATGGGCCTCACCGTGGGATCGATCCAGGCGGACATGGACCCCTGGGAGCGCAAGAGCGTGTACTCCTGCAATATCGTCTACGGAACCAACAACGAGTTCGGCTTCGACTATCTGCGCGACAATATGAAGACGTCGCCGGATCAGCAGGTTCAAAAGGACCTGTACTTCGCCATCGTGGACGAGGTCGACTCGATTCTGATCGACGAGTCGCGCACCCCTCTGATTATCTCCGGCGACGCCGAGGATGCCATCGGGAAGTACATTGAAGCCGACAAGGTCGCCCGTGCCCTGGAGAACGAAGAGCACTACGAGGTCAAGGAGAAGGAACGCAGTGCATCCCTGCTCGAGGCGGGAATTGTGGAAGCCCAGGACATGTTGGGTGTGAAGTCCTTCTATGAGCCGGGTTTTGAGGATTGGCCCCACTACATCGAAAATTCCATCCGGGCCCACAACCTGTACACCTTGGACAAGGAATACGTGGTTGAGGAGGTCCAGGACCAGCGTACGGGCCAAATGGCCATGGAAGTCATCATCGTGGACGAGTTCACGGGGCGCAAAATGCAGGGTCGTCGTTGGTCGGATGGTTTGCACCAGGCTGTGGAGGTCAAGGAAGGTTTGACCCCCAAGCAAGAGACGCAAACGATGGCCACCATTACCTTCCAGAACTACTTCCGCATGTTCGACAAGCTGTCGGGTATGACGGGAACCGCTCTTACGGAAGCCGGTGAATTCCACAAGATCTACGACCTGGACGTGGTTTGTGTTCCCACCAACCTGCCCATCGCCCGGGCCGACCACGCGGACCTGGTCTATCGAACCGAGCGCGAGAAATGGAATGCCATCTGCGAGGAGATTGAGGAACTCAACCATGCCGGCCAACCGATCCTGGTGGGTACCGCGTCGGTGGAGAGCTCCGAGCATGTGGCAAAACTCCTGCGTGAGCGCAATGTGAAGCACGAGGTGCTAAACGCTAAGAACCACGAGCGCGAGGCCCACATCATCGCCATGGCCGGTGAAAAGGGTGCGATCACTGTGGCCACCAACATGGCGGGTCGCGGAACGGACATCAAGCTCGGTGGCAACTTCGAGTATCGACTGGAGGCGGCCTTGGAAGAGGCGGGCCTCGAGTTGGGCGACGAGGAAAACCTGGAGCGCATCGACGCCATCCGGGAAGAGGTCAAATCACGCTGTGACGTGGACGAGGAGGAAGTCCTCGGAATGGGCGGCCTTTACGTTCTTGGCACGGAACGCCACGAGGCGCGCCGCATCGACAACCAGCTGCGGGGCCGTACCGGCCGCCAGGGCAACGTGGGCGCCAGCCGCTTCTTCCTTTCCCTCGAGGATCCGCTCATGCGCATCTTCTATCGGGACTGGACGCGCAACATGATGGAGAAACTCGGCATGACCGAGGGCCAGGCCATCGAATCCAAAATGGTCTCA
>JARGOW010000407.1:0-1763 GCA_029212955.1 Planctomycetota bacterium
CCTTGGCGGGGGCAGTTGTTGGATGTCAGTCGGCATTTCTTGCCCTTGGAATTTGTGCGCAAGAATTTGGATTACATGGCTGCGCTCAAGCTCAACGTGTTCCATTGGCACTTGACCGACGATCAGGGGTGGCGGGTTCCCGTCGGGGAGTATCCGTTGTTGACTTCGGTGGGGGCTTGGCGGGTGGACCGCAACGGCGAGCCCTGGTGGGGGCGTGCTGAGGCCCAGTCCGGCGAAGAGGCCACTTATGGGGGCTTTTATACGCGTCAGGAGATCAAGGACACCATCGAGTATGCACGCCTGCGAGGCATCACCATCGTGCCTGAGATCGATATGCCGGGGCACTCCCGATCCATAATCGCCGCCTATCCTGGGATCTCGTGCGATGGTGTAAAGCGGGGCGTGGCCACGGGTGGAATCGCAGATGAAAACACCCTTTGTCCCGGTAAGGAAGCCACCTTTGAGTTTGGGGGGGCGGTTTTGAACTCGGTCATGGACCTCTTTCCCTCCGAGTACATTCACATCGGCGGGGATGAGTGCAACAAACGAGCTTGGAGCTCCTGCGCGGATTGCAAGAAGCGCATGAAGCACGAGGGCCTGGCCAATGTGGAGGAGTTGCAAAGTTACTTCATCACGCGCATGGAGAAGGTCATCAATGAGCGCGGCCGCAAGATGGTCGGTTGGGACGAAATCCTGGAGGGCGGGCTCGCCCCCAATGCCGTGGTCATGTCTTGGCGCGGCGAGGCCGGTGGCATCGCGTCGGCCCGGGCCGGGCACGAGGTGGTCATGTCGCCCAACAACTACTGCTACCTGGACCTCAAGCAGGGCAATCCCGAGACGGAACCGGAGCTGGGCTACAGCCAGTTGCTTTTGAGCACGGTGCACTCCTACGAACCCTTGCCCAAGGATCTCACCCCCGAGCAAGCGGGCTTGATTCTGGGCGTGCAAGGCAACCTGTGGGGCGAGTCCATTCAGCGCGAGGAAAACGCCAACTACATGCTGTTCCCCCGGCTTTTCGCGATTGCAGAAGTCGCCTGGTCCCCAGCGGAGCGCGATGGCTGGGACGCGTTCGTTCGGCGCCTGGAATCCCACTTGGATCGCTTGAAGAGCCGCGGAATCGGCTATGCGCCGAGCATGTATCAGGTGTCCATCGGAGTCGGTGGCGACCCCGAAACGGGGGGCGTGGTCGTGGATCTGGACACCGAACATGGCCGGGTCCCGATCCGCTATACCCTGGACGGCAGCACGCCCACCAGGGCTTCGACCCTGTACTCCGGGCCATTGCCCATCGACGCATCGACCCTGGTATCCGCCGCGGCCTTCCGCGCAGGCAAGCCCCTCGGCCGCATTTCGACCCGGCAAATCAACTTGCATCTGGCCATCGGGAAGTCCATCGAGTCCGCCACCCAGTGGAGCCAGAAGTACCACGGCGGCGGGGCCACGAGTCTGGTCGATGGGGAGCGTGGGTCCGTGCTGCACACCGACGGCCGCTGGGTGGGCTTCCAAGCCACCGACGTGAACGTGACCATCGACCTGGGCCAGTCCACTGAGATATCCGACGTATCCCTGGGATGCCTCGAGGTGCAAGGCAGTTGGATCTTCTACCCCACCTCCATCGAAGTCCTACTCTCGGAAGACGGAGTTCATTTCCAATCCGCAGGACGTTTGGATATCGACGCGGGCACCAAAACCCAAGGCGAACACAAATGCGACTTCCGCATCGACGCGGCTAAAAAACGCGCCCGCTTCATACAAGTCCGCGC
>JARGOW010000407.1:1773-3934 GCA_029212955.1 Planctomycetota bacterium
CCTCATGGAATGCCCAGAATGGCACCTGGGCGCCGGCGGCGGCGCCTGGATGTTCTTGGATGAGGTCGTGGTGCGCTGAAGCGGCGCTAGCCGTGAATGGGGGACGCGGCTACCACTGGACCTGTGGGCCGATTCGCCGATCCATTTGACGGAGGGGTTTGGGAAAAAGCTCGGGGGCCGTCGGCATTGCTAGTTGCAACGCCGACGGCCCCAAATCCAATGGATGGTGCGATGCCCCTAGACCGTTTGCAATTCCACGTGGGCAGCGATGGCGGCTCGGATGCGGTCGCGGAGGGCGGGTTCGGCGGTGAGTAGGGGGAGGCGCAATTCGCCGGGGTAGGCGCGGGCCATTTCTAGGGCGGCTTTGACCGGGGTGGGGTTCGGGCCCAGGGACAGGGCGGCGATGACCGGTGCTAGGATGGCTTCCAGGTCGGCCACGCGTTTGGCGTTGGGGTTGATGGCGGCCAGGCCGATCAGTTCGGCGGTTTGAGCGGGGAGTACGTTGCCGGTGACGGTGATGGCGCCCTGGGCCCCGTGGCGCATGAAGTCGAAGAGGGCCAGGTCGTCGCCGGCGTACACGGCCAGATTCGGATTGCCCATGAGGGCTTGGATGCGCGGGATGGAGCGGGTGCACTCCTTGATGCCCACGATGTTCTCGTACTTGTTCGCCAGCTCGTGGGCGGTGTCCGCGGACATGTCGCAGCCCGTGCGGCCCGGCACGTTGTAGAGCAGGATCGGCGTGTCGGGGTGGGCTTCGGCCAGGGCCGAGAAGTGGGCGACCTGACCGCGCGCGTCGGGCACGGTGTAGTAGGGCGTGACGGCCAGCAGGCCGTCGGCACCTTCGGTCACGGCGGCGTGGGCCAACTCCAGGGTCGCACTCGTGCTGGGCGCACCGACGCCCAGCAGCACGGGAACCCGGCCGTTCACGGATTCGATGGCACGCGACCAAAGCACGTGCCGCTCCGCCATGTTGATCGAAGCCGCCTCGCCGGTCGATCCCCCGACGACCAGGCCTTGCGTTCCGTTTTCGATATGGAAGTCGATGTCCTGCGCCAAGGCGCCCTCATCGATGATTCCTCCCCGGAAAGGCGTCGGCAGTGCGACGATACTCCCCACAAATGATTTGTTTCCCCTTGCCATGGCTTCAGCATGACGATGGGGACGCAGGGGTTTCAAGTTCGAAGGTGGCACTTTTGGGTCGCCGGGGAATTCGAGTGGGAGCGAATGTTGCCATTCAGGCAAAAAAAGGGCCATTCGCCGCGAAATGAGGTATCTCGCAGGCCTAAAGCCTACGTGATGACTCGAAAATGCGATTGGAGAGCCTCCCAGAGAGTTCCCTTCGCTCCACGTTCTCTGGGTGTAGATTTAGGCTCGGGAAGCCGTAGTCCCATCGAGCAGGTTTTGCATTTCGCCGATGGCCCGGGAGACTCCTACGAAGACGCTGCGGGCGACGATGGCGAAGCCTATGTTGAGTTCTTCGATGTGGGGGATCGAGGCGACGGGCGGGGTGTTTTCGTAGTCTAGGCCGTGGCCGGCGTTGACGCGTAGTCCGATGGATTTGGCGTGGGCGGTGGCGTTGGCGAGACGTTCGAGGGCTTCTTGGCGTGCCGCGCCGGTGGCCTTGGCGTATTCGCCGGTGTGCAGTTCGATGAAGGGGGCTTGCAGTTCACGAGCCATATCAATTTGCTTGAGATCGGGATCGATAAAAAGACTCACCAGGCCGCCGGAGGAGGTCAGGCGGGGGATGGCCTCGCGCAGTCGTGCCGCCTCGCCCACCACATTCAAGCCGCCTTCGGTGGTGACTTCTTCGCGGTTTTCGGGGACTAGGCAGAATGCTTCCGCTCCACTCTTCTCGGCGAGAGCTAGCATCTCCTCGTCCAGGCTCGACTCCAAATTCAGCAGGGTCTTCACCTGGGCGCGTAGCTGGACCACGTCCGCGTCTTGAATATGGCGACGGTCCTTGCGCAGATGGCAGGTGATGCCCTCGGCTCCGGCTTCTTCGGCAGCGAGGGCCCAGGCGATGGGGTCAGGGAAGGCCTCACGACGCGCTTGACGCAGGGTGGCCACATGGTCGATGTTGATGTGTAGACGGGGCATAATGTTCACCTACTTCTTTTTGTTTTTCTTGAGCTTCTTGCGTTTCTTGCGCTTGAGCCAGTAC
>JARGOW010000407.1:3944-4169 GCA_029212955.1 Planctomycetota bacterium
GAAGTCCTCCTCGAAGCCTGCGATGTCGACCTCGTAGACCTTGAGCAAGCCCTTGTTGATGGCCGCCATGTCGCTGCGCGGCACGGCACCGATGGTGTGCACGAATTCCAGAAACTTCTCGGCGCCAAAATCGGAGTGGCGGGCGAATTCGATGATGGCAGCGGCTTGGGTATAACTGTTGCTCGCGTCGCTGCCACCCTTCACGTCGTCCTTCGCATCTCCGAG
>JARGOW010000408.1 GCA_029212955.1 Planctomycetota bacterium
GCAGGTGAGTTCGCTACCCTCTGCGGCCATGCTTCCGATCGCTTTTCTTCGAGTTCCCACCAGCCTAGGGCCGTGCCCGTGGTTTTGGTTTCCCTATTTGGCCATGCTATCCCTCCTGGGCGCATGTCAATCCGGTACCCATGGGAATCCCGATTGGGCCCGGCAGGTGACCATCCATCGGGATGGGTTCGGAGTTCCCCACGCGATCGCCCGGACCGATGCCGGAGCGGTTTTCGGGATCATGTATGCCCGGGCTGAGGACGAATTCTCCAAGCTGGAGCAAGCGTGCTTTTTGCCCTTGGGGCGCAATTCGGAATACTTGGGTGAAGCGGGTTTGGACTGGGACCGGCTTGTGCACGCCCTTGAAATCCCCCGGCGGTCGAAGGAAACCTATTCGAAGCTTCCACCGGAGGTGCGCGTTCTTTGTGACGCCGCCGCCGCCGCTTTGAACCAATACAAGTTGGACCATCCCGGCGAAGGGGCACACTTGCTACCGCGCTTCGAAGCCTGGCACATGGTGGCTCAGAGTTATTCTTGGCACCTATTCCAGGCCGCGCAGGCACTGCGCACGGAATTCGGAGCCGCCGCGGGACTCGGCCACTATGGGTTGGCCCAGGGCTCCAACGCTTGGGCCATCGCACCCAACCGAACCCGCCGGGGGCATGCCCTACTGCTGATCAATCCGCACCTACCCTTGAACGAAATTTACGAGGCCCACTGGATGAGCGACCAGGGCCTCAACGTGAGTGGGGCTGTGCCCTTTGGCCGCAACATGCTGCCCATCTATGGGCACAATGAACACATGGCGTGGGCGTTGACCGTGAACCGGCCTGATGTGGTCGACTTGTTTGCATTGGTGTGTTCCAGGGATCAAGCCGGTTTGCGGCATCGCTGGAAGCAGAAATGGAGATTGATGCCCGAGCGGGAAGTGACGGTGCAGGTGTTGACCGACAATGGGCTTCAACCGCGCACGCTGACCTTCTACGAGAGCGCACTTGGACCGATTGTTGCGCGCCGCGGTACCCAGGACATCGCCATGCGGGTGGCGGGGTTGGAGGACAACCGATTCCTTGAGACCCAATACGGGCTGACCCGGGCCAGGAATCTGGAGGAATTTCAGGAAGCGCTGTCCCTGGGCGGTTTCCTGTTCCACAACGTGATGTATGCGGATCGGGAAGGGCACATTTGGTACGCGTACAACGGGCGGATTCCAAGGCGCGAACGGGGAGGTGGAGGCGATGGCATCCTGGCGGGGGAGAGCCGCGACGAGTGGCTCGGCTACCACACCTTGTCGGAGTTGCCCCAGGTTCTGGATCCCGAGTGTGGGTGGCTACAGAACTGCAATTCTTCGCCATTCGCAGCTTCTTCCCGAAGCAATCCGGATCCAAAAGACTTCCTGGTCGGTCCGGAGGAGGCCGACGGCCGGGCGGACCGAAGCCGTGCCCTGCTTTCCCATTCACCCCGGTTCGATCTGGACAGTTTGGCCGCGGCGGCTTTCGATACCCGAATCGCGTCGGCCGATACGTGGATTCCGGAAATTCTGGAGGCCCACGGGCGGCTTCGGGACGAAACACCAGGTCGCGCGGCAGATTTGCAGCCAGCCATTGATTGTCTTGTGGCCTGGGACCGCCACGCGGCCTTGGATTCGGTGGCGACCACCCTTTTCTTCCTTTGGTTTGAGAAGTATGCCGCCCTCTTGGGGACTTCGGTGGCCGACCCGCCCGCAACACATGTCTTGGCCCAAGTGATGGCCGAACTCACCCGGAGAACCGGGGATTGGCAGGTTCCGTGGGGTGAACTTAACCGCATTCGCCGCCCCGGATCTAGCACCGCCCCTGAACAAGGGTGGCCGGTGGTCGGAGGCCATGGTGGTGCCGGTATTCAGGCAACCTTCCTCTCTCGGTTCGAAGAGGAAGAGTCTGCGGTCCGCTTTGGATTTCGGGGTTCGACCTACGTGGCAGCGATCGAACTCTCGAACCCGACACGCACCCTGTCGATCATTCCCTACGGTCAAAGCAGCGATTCCAATTCCCCCCACTTTGACGACCAATCGCCCCTGTATGCCCGGGGTGAGCTCAAGGAAGCTTGGTTTTCCCGGGCGGACGTGAAAGCTCACAGCAAGCGCAGTTATCGACCTGGGGAGTGAGCGGGGCTCGGTTCGAGGGTCGGTCCGCTGGAAGCAAGTTTCATACTGTCGATTCACCTTGAAATCGACTTTGGGGTGGCGATTCCAGCACGCGATTGGAATTCAACGGATGTGGTGGAGGAGCACCCGCTCCAATGTTTCTGGCCGGCCAGCAAACACTTTTTGGCCTGGTGGATCGAATTGGAATGTCCTTGTTTTGTCGATTGAAGGCAATTGCCATAGGTCAAACCGAATTCCGAAAGTTCGGATTCCGGTGGCCCTGCGCAAAGGAAAGGTGATACTTGGCCCCCTGAGGGGGCGTAGAGGGGCACCTTGCTTGCTAACCTCACGTCTGTGGTAGGGTGTAACAACCTGCCCAACCGGAGAAGTCCAATGAGGAGGAAGCTGCTATGACAAATGACGACGCAAGAGAATCTGTGAACGAGAGATCCTCCGACTATGTTGTTCCGAATCCAGCACAGAATCCCCCGTGCAAAATCGAAGGCCAGGCCAAATCGAAACAAGGCCGACCCCGAGACAAAGCGGTTCACCAAAACATTTTGGAATGCACGAGGGAACTGGCAAAGACCAAGCTCGCCTACAAAGACATTTCCTTCGAAGCGGTCGCCAAAGAGGCCAAGGTCGCAAAGAGCACCCTCTACAGATGGTGGGAGAACAAGGCGGAGTTGATCCGCGAAGCCTGCTTCCTGGACACGCTGCGGTGCCCGGATACCGGCGGGCTGCTCAGCGATCTGGAAGATCTAGTACGCCAGGAAATCGTGGCGCAAACCACTTCCACGAGTCGACCGGTTTTTGCGGCGTTGGTCGCGGAATTAATCGCGCTCAATGAGGCGGCTGAATGCGAAGTGCCCTGTCCTTACCAGGCCAACCGTGAGGCCATGCTGGCCCAGATTTTTGAGCAAGCCTCCGCACGCGGCGAATGGGCTGGAGAAATCGACGCAGAAGCCGCCTACGAAAATCTTTTCTCCGTGATTTTCTATCACTGCATCGGACGCAACCAGGTATTCGAGCCGGCCGACGTGACCCGGCATGCTGGTCGTATCCGGGACGAAGCGCGAATGGTCAAGTGATCGCAAGGCGGGGGCTGTGCGAGAATCAGCCCTCGTCGATTGGAGCCGGCGACGAAAACAATGATTCGCTCGGAAGTCACGGAGTTCGGGGGGTCGGAGGCAAGTAGAGCTCCGAGGGAAAGAAGGCATGGCCAAGTCCACCTATCAACGCAAAGCCCTGGTCGTGTTGGCTGTTTCCTGGGTAGGGCTGGCGCTCTATGGCATGCACTTCCCCAGGTTGGGCTGCGTGGCAGAATTGGTGGATGCCGACAGGGTTCAAGTGTTGCGCACCAATCGAAGTTATCTAGGCGATTCCAATCGCCGATGGTTACTGAGGGTGGACGATTCCAGTGTCGTCGAGCAACTTGTCCAGCGGGCGCGTAGCCACGGGGAAAATTTGGCGGCCGGATCCCATTGGGTCGACGATGCCCGCGACTATTGCCCCGAGTCCTTGGCCGATCGGTTCTCAGGGAAGAGCGAGTACATAGGTATGTGGTTCTTGCGCGATCACCGGTACGCGTTGACGTTGATCGATATCGTTGTGTCCGAGGATCGGCAACTGGTTTATCTCCAAGTGTGGAGGACCTAGGCGAGGCGATACCTTTTCTGATTTTTGGGCGGCACCCAAATCACTCGAAGGAAAATCTCCCCCGTGCAAAGCCCACGACTCCATGGACGACCCGAGTCCAGCGGCGGGTACAGGTCCAGACCCCGTCGCAACAGGGCAAGCCATAGGGATCTTGGTCCCCGTAGGCTTTCGAGTCGACTGGCAGGAGGGCCGGGCTAGGGCTGGCGCACGCGGCCGGGTAGGTGTTGGCTCAACTCCTTGGGCAGACGCACAAACCTCAGTGCGTTGTTCGAGCCCAAAGACATGTCAAAAAGCGGAGTTTCCAAGGTGGACGAGGCCTTGCTCACTCCTACAAACAACCCGATGAGCTCGGGTCGGCGTTGCTCTGGATCCCAGATCATTACC
>JARGOW010000409.1 GCA_029212955.1 Planctomycetota bacterium
GAAAGCGGGCCCCGACCGGCAGCGCCGAATTCGAGACCTGGCCGCCGCCCTGACGAAGGAGGGTTGGCAATTGGATCAACAATCCCCCACCGGACTCGTCCTGTCCATGCATGGTCGCGTTCTTACCGTGGGTGCCCAAGTTGACCCCCGGTTCTACGAAGAGGCCGAATGGCATGGCGCGGACACCTTTGCCAGCAGTCCGATCGGCATCCAGCACTTTCACCCGTTCACGACGGACGAATGCCTGACCTATCTCAACCAGCGTATGGAACAGGGTCTGACCAAGTCCCAACTTCATGCCCTATTGGCTCAATTGAGTCCATCCCGGCGCCAGGGCTTGATCGATTCCTACTTCGATTACCCCATCGAATCGCCCCCCCAAAAGCTCGCGCTCCCCTTCCACTTCCAGATCATCCAGCCGCTCCTTGACTCAAAACCCAAGCAACAATAACGCTGAGACTTCCGAGTCCGGTGGACTTCCCTCCTGGGTGCGCCCGGCACTCGAGTTCAGCCCGGCATTGGTGTTTTTGGTGGTGCAACGCTCCACCCGGCACTTGGACGATCTGGGAGGCCTGTATTGGGCCACCATCTCGCTGATGATCGTCACGCCGATTTCCTTGATCGTTTCGCGTGTGGTGGAGAAGCGTTGGCCCATCGTGCCCCTGGTCACAGGGCTCGTGGTGGGCGCCATGGGTGGACTCACGATCTATTTGAACAGCGAACTGTTCATCAAGATGAAGCCCACGATCCTATACGGCATCATGGGCGGCACCTTGCTCTTCGGGTTGCTTATGGGGCGTCTTTTCCTGCGTTCCGTGCTCGGCAAGAACATGCCCATGGACGAAGAGGGCTGGACGATCCTCACCAGGCGCATCTCTTTGTACTTCTTTGCCCTCGCCGGCCTCAATGAGATCATCCGAAGGGTTTTGAGCACCGACCACTGGACCCTTGTCAAAACCTTTGGCTTCGGGGTCGCCACCGCGGCCTTCTTCATTTCCCAAGTGAAGTTGATCGAGAAGCATTGGACGGGGGAGGTGGAGCCAGGAGCCTCAAAAGAGAACACCGACACCACCCAAAACGGTCCATCGGATTAGATCCCGAGCGGACCCCGGTGGTGTTCCTTGGCCAATGGCCCCAAAGTGTCCTATGCTTTCGCCATGAATCCCTCAGACGTGGTCCTGCTGCAAGGCGGTTTTGCGACCCTAAATCCCACCAGCGCCTTCCTTAAAAAGAAGGGCATCGACAACGAAATCATCTGCCCGCCCGGAAAAGACCCCAGCGGCTGAGGCGCGGTCCTCTGGCTTGCGGTCGCAGGCGAAGATGCAGAAACAGCTGCCGAGTTGCTCCGGGAAAAGGAGCGCGCGGGCATGAGCGAAGCCGAATTGGTCGCCGCGGACGCGGTCATCGACTTGGATGCGGACTCCAACAATTGCCCGGCGTGCATGGATGTGATCCCCAAGGGATCCGCCCAATGCCCCGGATGCGGTCTGCGCATCGGCTAGGGCCCGTCCACAAATGGGGCTGGCCCTTGAAACCGGCCCCAGGGCGGCTACTCCAGGGCCCCATTCCGGTCCACGAGCCCAATACGGACCTGGAATCCGACGCCCGGGTGGCCCATCCAGCCCCCGCCCCACAGGCTGGCCTCGCCCGTCACCTTGAAACTCCCCCGGCGCAGGCGCTTCAGCCCACCCCATGCTCCCCACAGCCCTCACCGTATTCCAGGCCCGCACCAAGCGGGCCTGCGCCGATCGCGCGCTTGTCCTGCGCGCCATCAACATCCCGTTCGCCATCCAGAACATGGCCGACACATGGATTCTGATGGTGCCCGAGGAATTCGCGGGTCAAGCCCTGGGCGAACTGCGGAGCTACGAGGAAGAAAACGTTGGTTTCAATGAGAAGCCGCCCCCGCCCGTTCTGCACACGGTGGGCAAACCTGGCCTCCTGACCTATGCCCTCTTGATCTGCGCCATCTTCCCCGCAGGCCTGTACGGCATGTTCGGTTTGAACTTCTGGCTGGCAGGCCGCATGGACTCGGCCCTCGTATTGGAAGGCCAATGGTGGCGCCCCATCACATCCCTGACCCTGCACGCTGACCTGGGACACATCGCAGCCAACCTGTTCTTTGGACTGCTCTTCGGAGCCCTAACCAGCCAGGCGTTGGGCGTGGGACTCACCTGGAGTGCCACCCTACTTGCCGGCACGATCGGCAACCTGCTCACAACCCTCATCGAAGGACCCGGGCACCTGGCCGTGGGTGCCTCCACTGCCGTTTTCGGCACCCTGGGTCTGTTCACCGTTTACGAATGGGCCAGGCGCAACCAAATCCGCGAAGCCTACCCCCGCAGTTATCGCTATCGCCCCATCGCGACCCTTCTGGCTGGCGCCGTGCTGTTGGGTTTCCTAGGCATGGGTGGCGAGGACAACTCAGGCCGCGTGGACGTGCTCTCCCACCTGACCGGTTTCGTTTCAGGTAGCGTCCTGGGCGCCCTCTTCGCCTGGCTCCGTTGGCCCGTGGGCTGGACCCCGAAGCACCAACTCATCGCCGGAGTCACCTCCACGGCGGTCATCCTGTTGGCTTGGATCGTCGCCCTTTCCGCCTAGTCCCCCGCGCTGAAGCCCTACCGCAGGGTTCCCGTCCGCTGGTTTGGCCCCTGGTCCAAGCCTGCGGACTTTTTTTGAGATTGCGTGAATCGACCCGGCTCGACCTGTCGCGTGTCCTTGTAGCCAACCGATGGGCCCCCGGCCCTGGTTGGCCCAACGACCCCACCCAGGAAGACCCATGCTCCCCCTCCGATCCAAGAATCCCACGCCCCTCAGGCTCGCTATCCCCCTTTTGTCCAGTGCGCTGCTCGCCGCTTGCGCGGGCAGCAGCTCCGGATCCTCCACCGGTACAGCCCTCAATGAAGGCTCCTATACCGTCGAAGATTTCGGCTACACGGATACCCAACCGGCAGGATTCCATCCCCTAGGCAGCACGGGGTTCCGGGCCTTGGAGCGGGAGGAACTCTTCGCGTTCATGCCCATGGGCACCCACGATTCCACCGAAGGTTGGATGACCGAGGGTCCCGACGCAAGTTTCGATGAGGTCCCTGGCATCGCTGGAATCATGGGCACAAACGGCTCCTTGCGCGGCGCTGCAGCGGGCAACTTGGATCAGGATGCGGAAGAGGAATTGGTCGGTGTGGTTTACAACGCCGACGAGTCCGGCCTATCCGTTCGAATCGCCAACCGAATGCCAGATGGCTCCTTCGAAGCCACGGACTTGACCACGATTCCATTTCCCGGATGGTCGGTTTCCCACGCCCGTGTCACCTTGGCCGATATCGATGGGGACTCCCGGGACGAAATCATCATCGCCGCCCGCGAGGTCCGATTCGAAACCCCGGCCAATCGCGGGGCGGTTTGGGTTTTGGATGATCCCCAGGATGGTGCAGGCTTGCTGCTGGCCGAGTACCGCAGCTCACGGCACCGGAACATCTGGGGTATGCCTGCCGATGTCAACGGGGATGGTCGCAAGGAAGTGATCGTCGCACTCGAGGGGGACACCACCGGGGACACGCGCTTTGCCGTGCGGCTGTTCGAGCTGCCCGAAGGGGCCGATCAAATGGTGCGCCTGCACAGCTGGGAGTATCTGTCCCGGGACTTGTCCTACAACCACTGCCGTGCGGTCGTGGGCGACTTCAACCAGGATGGTCGGGACGATCTGGCCTGGGCAGGATTCGATCAAACCTCCACCGCAAAGGTGAAGATCCGCTTGTTCGAGTATCAGGCCAACAACACGTGGAGTGATTTTGCCGAGTGGAGTTTGATTTCCTTTACCCCCACCAGCGACACCCGCGCGGCACATTGGGATGTGGCCAGCTACGAGCCCGTGGCTGGGCAATCGGAATTGGTGGTCGCGTATACGGCCAACAACCGCTGGAATTACACGACATTGGCCTACGACGGCGGCTTGGACAGTTGGAGTCATCAAACCCAAAACCTTCCACACCACGGCATCAGGCGCAGCATTCGCCTGCAGGGCAGCGATGTGGATTCGGACGGGGTGGAGGAGATCCTGGTCGGAATCTATACGCCGGGCAGCGGGTCCAGCATCCTGCACACGGGCGTCATCGAAACCGGAGATACGCCATCACAAGATTGGCAGCCAGCGCGCTCCGTGGCCCC
>JARGOW010000410.1 GCA_029212955.1 Planctomycetota bacterium
TCCCGCGCAAACCAAACATCCGAAGAAGGATTAGTCCTCACTTTTTCTCGGTTGGTTGTACCACCTAAGGGGCATATGGCTCTCAAGGTGTGGAGAAGTATGGGGCCCGCAAGGCAGGCTCTCCGGCACGTTGGGGGAACGTCCGGTTTGGGGATAGTGGGGACTATCTCGGCAGACCGATGACTTGTTTTCGTGCGGGAGGGTGATTGTCGGATGGAGGACACCGGTGTCGAACCTGGGCCCCGCAACAATCAACCGAGGAGAAGGTATGAAAACACAGTTTTGGATCGCGACCCTTTTGGCCTTGCCCCTGTTTGCAGCGCAAGCGTCCGCCCAGTCTTACGATGACTATCCGCCGGGTTATCCCTTCGGCAGTCCCGGCACGTTCGTGCATCCCAACGGCTACGATGGGTTCCCGGGGGACACGCCGGCAGGCACCCGCGGCGCGCCCAGCGGGACCCCGCCCAATGGTGGGCGAGGTGGCTCCGGCTTCGGGGCGGGGAGCGGTGGCAAGGGAGGCGATGGCGCGCTGGGCGGAATCGATGGAACGGGGATCGGAGGCCTCGGAGGACCCGGGGGTGACAGCGGTGATTTTGGTGGCCTAGGAGGCCAGGGTGGCGCCGGTGGCGATGGGGACAACGATGTCTTCCACGGGGATGACGGTGGGAATGGGGGCCGCGGCGGAGACGGTGTCGACGGCGGTGGTGAAGGTGGCGATGGCGGTGACGGGGGCAATGGATTGTTCACCGGCGGGGACGGTGGCAAAGGAGGGGATGGAGGCTTCAAGACTGGCACCACGTCCCGGGCTCCCGATGGAAAGCCTGGCGAGAAGGGCGAGGCCCTGCTCGGAGGGTTGATCAAAGGTGTTCGCCAACTGATTGAGTTCCTGCGCGGCTGGCAGGAATTCCAAGCTTTGCTCTAGGGGCGCGACCCCTGCTGTGGTCCGCCGGGGGCTGGTCCTTGTACCGGCCCTTGGCGCTTTCATTTTCCTGGTCCCTTTGGGCCCACGTTGTTCCGTCCAACCTTTCTAACACCATGAACCTTCGCGTCCTTTCCGTGGGCAGTGCCCTGGCTGCTCTACTCGTACTCCTTTCCCTGGGTCTGTTTCGACCGGATCGACCCGGCGGGGCCCAAGCCCTGGAGTCCACGGGCTCCCAAGCCGTGCGACCCACTTCCGAAGTTCCTCCGGAACTGACACAACCCGTTGAAACACGCGAGCCCCGGGCCGCGCTTGCCAGGGAGGAATCGAAACCCAATCAAGTTCGAAATGCCCGGACCTTTATCGATGAGGAAGACGAGGACCCTGGAACGGGGGTTGTCGTTGGGCAAATCCTGGACAGCGATGGGGCGCGTTTCGAACAAGGTCAAGTTCTGGTGTTCCGGGACGGACAATTCGAAAGCCCGCTCAAAGCACTCGAGCTCGGTGGCGAGCACATGGGATTCCAGGTGGAACTCGTCGCGGGCCAATCCTATCGGCTGATGGCGGACCCTGAATCCCTGCCGGGGGACCACATCCCGGCCCCAGCGCATTACCGGAAGACGGCCCGAGAAGCATCTCGGTATGCCATGGCGTTTGTCCATGTGGAGCGGGACCAGGAGCACCGCCAGAATGTGCGCGTGGGGCTGCCCGGGATCTTGGCGGGGCGTGTCGTGGACCGGCAGGGGCAACCCATCGTCGGCTCCCTCGCGCGCCTGACCGGCTTGGACAAACACTTCGTGGGGCTGTCCAGCAGTGCGATCACCGATGAAGAGGGCGCTTTTCGATTGGAAGGTGTGTTCCCCGGTGAGCATCGCTTGACCTTCACATGGAATCAGGAATGGACACCTCCAATGCCCATGGATCTCCAAATTCTTGGGGGCGGGGAGCGGTGGCTGGGGGATGTGGTTGCAGGTGGTGGATCCCACTCGATCCGCGGGCGGATCCTGGATCAGGATGGGAAGCCATTTCCGGATCTCCCGGTTCTCTGCTATTCGGATGCTGCCGTGAAGGACGGGCTGCCCAGCCACAACATGAGCTCGGCATTGGCCCGGACGAAGACGGGCAAAGACGGGGTGTTTCACCTGACGGGGTTGCCAGGTATACCGGTTCAGGTTTCCCTGACCCCAGGATTCGAACCCCGCAAGGTGGGGGGAATCGGGCACCCCGCCATGTGGGTAGACAACCTATCGGTGGACCTGGGGATCGGGCAATCCAACCACGATGTGGGATCCCACCAGGTGGACGAGAGCCGACCCTTTGAAATCACGGGTCGTTTGATTTTTCAGCCCGGATGGCTATCCGAGAAGGGCAACGCCCGGGCCCAATTGACCGCGTATGTGTCTCGGGTTCCCGGGATGGAATTGCCAGAGGGCATCCGGAGAACCACCCTACGTCGTAAACCCGTTGCCATCGATTGGGAGGAAGGAACTTATCGATGCCTGATCGAAACTCCGAACACCGGGGTGCGACTCCGGTTCGAACTTCCCGGAGAACAGGACCTGGTCATCGTCACGCAACCCCGACCTTTCGAAACCGAATTACACGATATTCGGATTCCAGAAGACTTTTAGGACCCTGTGCGAGCAGGGGGGCGGGGCGGGCAATGGCCTTGGCCAGATGCTGGGATCGATATTTTGCATAGAACCGATCCATTCCGGACTTTGTTGAAAAGACCGCTCCCGCTTCGCAGTCAAGGGGGTCAAGGGCCCAGAAGGGCCCGCCCGCATCTTTCCCCGTGTTTTCTTGGCCAATCGAATTCTCACAGCATCGGCTCCTGGCACCCCTTGGGTGTGCCACTTGGATCTCGCGCGCCTGGGGGGGTGGGTCACTCGCTTCGCAGAAGCTAGTATCACACCCATGCGCGAGGACCGATCCATTTGGGAAGCTGAAACGGAAGCCGAGCGGGACGCGATCGATGCGGCCTGCCAAGGTGACAATGCCCCTGTGGGAGATCTTCTTCAGAAGTATCGCGTGCGCTTGCAAAACATGGTGCGTCTGCGCATCGCTCCCCAATTGCTGGGCAGGGTCGGGGTTTCCGACGTGATCCAGGAAACCTTTGCAGAAGTGTCTGAACGTTTGCCCACCTATTTGGCGAGCCGCGAGGGAGCCACAGATCCGGAGCGGGGGCGCATGCCTTTTTTCCTGTGGGTGCGCTTTCTGGCCGGTCAACAATTGATGAGAGCCCATCGGTTTCATTTGGGCACGGTGGCCAGGGATGCCGGCCGGGAGGTTTCTTTGGGTGGTGTTCCAGGCGCAAGCTCTCAGCATTTGGCATCCGCACTATCCGGTGGTGGACCTTCGCCCAGCGGAATCGCCTCCAGTATGGAGTCCCAGGAAATCCTCACTTACGCGCTGCAAGATCTGTCGGAATCGGACCGGGAAATTCTGATGTTGCGGCACTTCGAGCAAATGGGAAACCGCGATATTGCCCTACTTTTGGAGCTCACAGAGTCGGGGGCGAGCCTCCGACACATGCGGGCACTCAAACGGTTGAGGGAGGTTCTGCAGGCCAAGGGCATGGGCTTCCCCGGGCCCGGGGGGGTGTTGTAGCCCATGGATTCTACCGATCGTCCTAGCGAGGCCGGGGATGGGGCTGGCGGTGGATCCGACGAGGAGTTCTTCCAGATCCTCACCGAGTTCGAAGCGGAGCTGCGGGCCGGAAATGTGCCCAGCGTGGAGGAGTGGGCCGAGCGCCATCCTGAACATGGTGAGGAAATCCGAGAACTGTTTCCCGGTGTACTCATGATGGAGTGCACCGCTTCCGGCCTTCGCGCCCATGAGGCGTCGGAGGATTTACCCGATGGGCTAGGTCCCTATGAGATCAAGCGAGTGCTTGGCCGGGGTGGCATGGGGACCGTGTACCTGGCCTGGGATCCACGGGTTGGGCGGGAGGTGGCCCTCAAGGTATTGCACAGCTCTTGGCAAAGCTCCCAGAAGTCCGTTGACCGGTTCATTCGTGAAGTGAAGGCCGCGGGGGGGCTCCGTCACCCCAATATCGTGCCCGTGTTTGGCTCGGGGCAAGCGGGAGGCGTGCCCTACTACGCCATGCAATATGTGGAGGGGGTGGGGCTGGACGACTGCATCGGCGCATTGGCCCATGTCCATCCGTCCGGTTCCCATTCTTTGGTGTCGAGTGACGTTCAAACCCTGGTTTCGGTGGTGCAAGGTAGACGAGGCATGATTCCCA
>JARGOW010000411.1 GCA_029212955.1 Planctomycetota bacterium
ATCGCAATGCCATGCGTCTTTCTGGTTCCGCCAAGTCGACCGATGGGTTCAATTCCCAGGATAACACCCACCAGGGGGCAGCGGCGGCGTGCACGGTGGTGCCCTCCGGATTGAATGCCAGATCGATCACCGGGTGGCGATCCTGGTTGTCGCGACTCCATTCGGCGGACAGTTGATGGAGCAATTCCCCGCTCTGCGTATCCCAGACCAAGACCTGCCCGAGCGCGTCGCCCGCGGCTAGCAATCGGCCCGAACGATCAAAACAAACCCGTTGGATTTGCTGCTGCACACCAGGGGGACGCAGGGCGGATCCATCCTCGCCATTCCACAATCCCAAGCGCCCGATACCATCCACAATGGCCACTTGCTTGCCGTCGGGGCGGATCGCCAGGTGACGGATACCCTGGACCCAGCCCCGGTGAACAGCTTGTACGGTGCGAGAGTCCAAATCGTGCAGCAATACCTCTCCGTTGGTTCCGCCGCTGACGGCCTTTGCCGCTTGGGTAGCAATCGCCACATGAACCGGGCCGGAACTGTGTTGGGCAAGAATAGCCGGAGGGTTTGGGCGGCCCGAGGCGGGGGCGTGGCGGGGCGTGTGAAAGAGAATCAATTGACCGTCATCGTCCAGAGCAAGCGCGCCTTCCCCGTCGCTGGTAAACGCGGCCCAATGGATGGCGGAGTCCAGGCCAGGCAAGCGCCTTGCATCCATGGGCGGGCTCGGATTCCAAAGGGAAAAGCGCATGTCGATGCCTGCGGAAAGCAGCCGATGGCCTTCCTGCGACCAGGCCACAAACAAGGGTCGGTATCCCGCCCGGTTTTCGCGCAGGGCGGGTCCACCCGCCGACGAAAATACCCTTACGACCGAATCCCAAGCGCAGGTGGCCAATTCACCGCCGTCGGGTGCAAAGGCCAGGTCCACCACCTTGCCTTCGTGTCCAGGAAGGGCGCGAAACGCGGTGTCTTTGTTTTTGCCCATCCACGCACCCTTGGCTCCTCCGATGGCGATCGATTCACCATCGGGTGAAAAGGAAATGCAATCCAGGGCGCCTTCGGCCAGCCGCACCATCGGGGGCACTTCGGGTTTGTTCAGGTCCCAAAGGTAAACGTGACCGCTCAAAGTGCCCGTGGCCAAGAGATCGCCATTGGGGTGCAATGCAGCGCAGCGAATAGCGCTCTGGTGCAGAAACTCACGAACCGGTGCGCCGCTTTGAATGTCCCAAAGAGTGGCGCGCGGGGTGGGGCTCGCCGCAGAGCGATGGTAGGAATCTCCCGAAGTCACGATGTGCTTCCCATCGGGAGTTGCCAGAACCAGGGCGGCCGATTGCGCTGGGACAGGGAAGTTCAGTACTCGCTCGCCATCCTCCAAGCGCAGTTTGTCCACGCCTTGGGCTTCGGTGAGGGCCACCAAGTGATTTTGGTCGGGTAGCAGGGCGATGGACAACACATCGGTTCGCGAGAGACTGCTTTCCCATTCGGTTTCCAAGCCTGGAAGCCCGAGCCGAAGGACCCTGCCGTCGCTCGTCCCAATCAAAACAGAATCCTGACCGGGGATTTCCCGGACCAGGCGAATGTCGGGGGCCGATTCATCATCCAAACCCTCAAACACGCGGTTGGTAATCGTGGTGCCGTCGCCGCTAGCGACCAAAGCCACGCCGCCCGATAGGGAGGTCAATATGACCCGCTCTCCGTCTCCGAGAAATTGGCCACTCAAAGCCACATTGCCGCTGGCCAAGCGACCGCGTGCGCGCAGGGTTTGGTTCTCGAGCGGGCCATACAAGGAGGAGCGCGTAATCCATGAATCGTGCATGGAAACGGCCTCCAATCCGGCGGCTAAGGCCAGGGACGGGGAATCCTTGAGCAAGGCCGGAACCTGCCGCACGTAGCGCAAGGCGCGTTCCTGGTTCAGCGCGACCTCCTTGTCCCGTAGCAGGCCCTGGATTCGGTCGATGGTGACCTGCGAGGCGATCAAGCCACCGATCAGGGTGACCAAAAGCAAGCCGAGAGCCGTGGCCCATGCGGGTTCCCGGCGACCCCAGCGGCGCAACCTCAGCCAGGGTCCTGCGGGGCGCGCTTGAATTGGTTCAAACTCGCGGATGCGCCGCAGATCCTCCGCCATGGCGAGCGCGGTGGAGTAGCGCCTGGTGAGGTCGCGCTCCATGGCTGTTTCCAAAACGACCCGCACGTCGATTGGGATTTGGGTTTCCCCAGGCAAGCCTTGGGGCGCCGGAAGCGGTGCCTCGAGGATGGCGCGCGCCAAACCGATCTGCCCCTTGCCTTGAAACGGGGCTTGGCCGCAAAGCGTTTCGTGCAAGGTCGCGCCAAGGGACCAAATGTCCGTTCGGCGATCCACCTCGGCAGCACGCCCTCCAACTTGCTCGGGGGACATGTAGGCAGGGGTGCCAAAGACCTCTCCTTCTTGGGTGATCGATTCTTCCCCCGGTGAAAACTCGTCCCGCGCCAGTCCGAAGTCGGTAATGACCGGATGGCCTTCCGCGGAGATCAGAATGTTGCCGGGTTTGATATCCCGGTGCACCACGCCGGCTTCGTGCGCCACGTGCAGGGCTCGGGCGGCGCGTTCAAAGAAATGTAGGGTGGTTCGTAGATCCTGGGGGGTTGTGATTGGCAGGAAGGGAACCGAAGCCTTCGATCGATTGCGAAGGGCGGTGCTGAGGTCTTCACCCTCCACAAATCGCATGGCGATGAAGGGCGGATCGCTCTCCATCTGCGCTTCGTATACCACGGCCAAACCCTCGTGTTCTAGCTTGGCGATGCTTTCGGCCTCGCGCTGGAAGCGGGCCAACCGTTCCCCTGCGATGAGCCAAGAATTGAGCAGTTTGAGAGCCACGGGCCGCCGCAAATTCTGGTCTTCGGCCAACCAAACCGACCCCTGGCCCCCCTGGCCCAATTCTCGAATCAGCTTGTAATGTTGGACGACCCGGGCGCCGCTGGTGTCGCTTTCTTTTTCGGTTTCCGGTTGGGACAGGCGTTCGAATTCCGCTGCGATCTCGGCTTCGGCCCCAGGGAAACGCTTTTGGTATTCCGCCAGGTCGCGCAGGATTCCTGAGGCTTGGTCGTCGAGGAAATCGTTGACGAAATCGAAGACGGAGGCGGATATATCCTCCGCCAAACGGGCGTCTTGTACTTCGTCGGGCTCCTCGTTCATTCCTCACCAAGTGTATCCGCCAAATCAGCACCTCTTTGCTAGAATCAGCCCACATGGGCGAAATCGGCGCAGAAGGACCCACCCGCATGTGGTTGACACAGGCTCAGGAGGGGGATCAGAAAGGCTTTGCAGAACTGTACGAGCATATTGCGCCGTCGCTGCACACCTGGGCGTACCTGCGAATTCGCCCCGAGCAGAGCGCGCACTTAGACCCGGCTGATCTGGTGCAGGAGGTCTGGTTGCGAGCTTGGCGTCAAATGGAGACGTTTGAAGGAGATGGCTCCTACTTTCGGTTTTGGATTTTTCGCATCGCGAAGAACGTCTTGCTCGAAGCCGTGCGACGCGGCCAAAAAAGCAAGGGAGCGGGAGGGCCGTCCACGAGGCTCAACATGGCCCATGCCCAACTCGATCACGCCACGGCGGTCAGTCAGCGCATGGCACGGGATGAATCTCTCGAACTGTTCCGGGCTCAGGTGGGCGAGTTACCCGAGGATGAACGCAAGTTGGTTTTGCATTGTGGGCTCGAGGGGTTGCCCCACCTTCAGGTGGCGGAGCGCATGGGGCTTAGTGGCGAGGCGGTGACCAAGCGCTGGCAAAGGCTGCGCGCCCGTTTGGCCACATCCGATTTGCCCCAATACCTTTTGGCCTAACAAGGAAACCACCGACGGCGCGCCGCTGGCAGTAGTTCTCCAAGCATTAGACCCGCTGGGCCGAAACCAGGCAGGCCTATTCCCCGGTTGCCGGTGCCTGGATTTCGGCCTCGGCCTTCCGTCGCTTTTTGTCGGCAAAAAAGGCCCAGATGGTCTCGGTGGTGTGGATGTCTTGGCACGTTCTGCCAACCAGGCGCTTCGGGATCTTGGATTTGAGTTGGGGCAGGGTGTGGCCGCCGTTTTCGATCTCGTACAGCACCACGGTGGGACCCTTCTCCGATTTCCAGATCCGCTGGCGCACGCGGCAGCCGTCGGTGGGATCCACATCGGCTAGCCTCGTGTCCTGCTC
>JARGOW010000412.1 GCA_029212955.1 Planctomycetota bacterium
AACGCTCTCTTTTCACTTTCCTATTCCCAACCCGCTGCGCCGCAGCAACTCACGTTTGATCTGGCCCCTCCCACACGAACCAAGGACACCATTCCAGGTACCCCATATCTCCATCCTCTGCAATCGACCGTCATAGCCCGAAATGCAAACCTAGAACGAATCGGGTTCGTTCACACAACCCGGACTTCAGGGATGGGCACGATGAATTTGCCGCCCACGGATCGGTAGTCGGCGCGTTGTTCGAGGACTTGGGGTTCGAAGTTCCAGGCCAGTAGGAGGGCGTACTCGGGCTTGTCTTCGGCTAGATACTCCGGAGGGAATATTTCTAGGCGGTAGCCGCTGGTCCAGCGGCCGTGTTTGTGGGGGCTGAGGTCGACCGCGTAAGAGAGCACGCCCTCCGGGAGGTCGAGGAAACTCAGTAGGGTGGTGGCCATTCCTCCAGCGGCGCCGTAGGCCACGATGCGTTTGCCTTCGGTGTGCAGTTCGATGAGGGTGGCACGCAGGGTTTCGCGAATGGCGCGGGACTTGTCGCCGAAGGCCTCGTAGAAGTGGAATTGATCCACCCCACGTGACTTTTCCTTGGCCAGCATTTGCTGCACGGCCAGGGAGCCTTCGCCCTTGCGACGGAAGTAAGCTCGCAGGGAACCACCGAATGTGTCGATGGCTTGCACGTCCACGAGCTCGAAGCCCGCAGCGGAAAACACCCGTTGCAACGAGGTAGCAGTCCAATAGGTCACGTTCTGGTGGAACATGTTGTCGAAGGCCACCATGTCGATGGTGTCGACCAGATAGGGCACTTCGAGCACCACGAGCCCGTCGGGCTTGAGCAGGCGATCCAGGCAGGAGGTGAAGTCGCTGGGGTCGGGGATCAGGTTGAGCAAGTTGTTGCCCACGATCACATCAGCCTGTTTGCCGCTCGCCACCAGATCATCGGCCATGGCGCTGTCGAACAGGCGACAAAGGGTTTCAATGCCCTTCTCATTGGCGACTTTGCAGGGGCCTTCGGCGGGGTCGACACCCAGGACCTGGGCACCGGCCTCCTGGAACACGGCCAATTGGTAGCCGTCGTTGCTGGCCGCTTCGAGAACCAAGGAATCCGCCGTCAACGGCTGGCGCTCCATGATCGCGTGGGCTGCGTCGGTGAAGTGTTTGACCAGGGTCGGATTGACCGATGTGTAGTAGGGGTAGTCCCCGCCCCAAAGGATCTCCGGGGGCACGTCGCCGGTGATTTGCACCAGGGCGGACTCCGGGCAGAAGACCAGTTTTAGGGGGAAGCCCGCGTCCTGGGTACCCGGATCGTTGGAGGCCAGGAGGACGTCGGCCAAGGGCACTTCGCCGAAGTCCAGGATGGTCTTGAGGTCGGTGCTTTTCGATGCGCGGCAGCGTTCCATATCGTTGGTGTTTTGCATGGCTATTTGCCGTTCCAGATCTGCCAGGGGGCGCTACCTTCGGTGTGCATTTCGTGCAACAGGGTGCGATCCTTGAAGGTGTCCATGTTCTGCCAGAAACCCTCGTACTTCATGGCGATCAGCTGGTTCTTTTCGATCAAGCGCGCAAAGGGTTGGATGACGAGTTCGTCGTCTTTTTCCATGTGGTCGAAGATCTCTTGCTTGAGCACGAAGTAGCCGCCATTGACCCACAGGTCCGAATGGCGCGTTTCGCGCAACTCCGTGACCTGTGCATCCTGTGCGATATCGACCACGTGAAAGGAGTGGGGGGGCTTGACGGCCACGAAACCGGCCACGGCGTCCGAATTGCCTACGGCGTCGATCATGGTCGGCAGGGGGAAATCCGTCAGGTTGTCCGAGTAGTTGGCCAGGAACATTTCCTCTCCCTTCAGGTGTTCCTTGACGCGACGCAGGCGCTCACCGATGCAGGTGGAGATACCCGTGTCGCAAAAGGTGATGTTCCAATCGTGGATGTCGGTGTTGATCAACTTCATCTCGCCGCCTTTTTGCAGCACGAAGTCGTTGGACACATACTCGTCGTAGTTGACGAAGTAGTCTTTGATGTAATCGGCCTTGTAACCCAGGCACAAGATGAAATCCGTGTGGCCGTAGGCGGCGTAGTATTTCATCACGTGCCAGAGAATCGGCCGATAACCGATCTCCACCATAGGTTTGGGGATCTTGTCGGAATAGTCGCGCAGGCGCATTCCGAGGCCGCCGCAGAAGAGGACAACTTTCATGGGTCAGTCGAGGATCTGAATGGTGGGGATGGGGATGACGAACTTGGCGCCCCACTCACGGGCGTGGGAAAGTTGCTTCCGTATCTCGGACTCCAGGTTCCAAGGCAGAATTAAAATGTAGTCGGGTTGCGATTCTTCCAGGGCTTCGGGCGGGAAGATCGGGATTTGGGTTCCCGGGGTGAAGCGACCGTGTTTGTAGGGGTTGCGGTCCACGGCGAATTCGATCAGATCGGATCGGATGCCGCAGTAGTTGAGCAGGGTGTTGCCCTTGCCCGGCGCGCCGTAGGCCACCACTCGCTTGCCTTCTTCCTTGGCTTGAATGAGGAATTTGAGGGTTTCGCGTTTGGATTTTTCGACCAGTTCGGTGAAGCGCAGGTAGGTGTGCAGCTCCTTGAATCCCAGTTTGGTTTCTTCCTGCAAGAGTGCCTTGACCGCCTTTTCGATGGCATGGACTCCGGTGTCGGAGTGCTGGGCGAAGACGCGCAGGGAGCCGCCGTGGGAGGCCAGTTTTTGCACGTCGAACACGGCGAGCCCTTGGGCTTTCAGGATCCCAACGATGGTGGTGAAGCTCAGGTAGGAGAAGTGCTCGTGGTAGATGGTGTCATACTGCACCTGGTCCATGAGCCGCGCCAGGTGGGGGAACTCCAGGGTCACCACGCCTTCGGGGGCGAGCAACTCTTGGAAACCGCCGACGAAGTCGTTGATGTCTGGCACATGGGCCACAACGTTGTTCGCGCTCATCAGGTTGGCGGCGCCATGTTCGGCGCGCACCTTCTTGGCGGTTTCCCGGCCAAAGAATTCCTGCACGCTTTGCACGCCCACTTTGAGCGCGGCTTCCGCCACGGTCCATGAGGGCTCGATGCCCAAGCAGGGGATTTTGGCGCGAACGAAATTTTGCAGCAGATAGCCGTCGTTGGAAGCCACCTCCACGCAGAAGCTATCGGTGGTCAGGCCGAAGCGCTCGGTCATGTCCGCGCAGTACTTGCGCGCATGCTCCAACCAGGAATCGGAGAAGGAACTGAAGTACGCGTAGTCGTCGAAGATTGAGTCCGCGTCCACATAATCTTTCAGTTGCACCAGGAAGCACTGGCTGCAGACCAGGGCGTGCAGGGGGTAAAAAACCTCGCCCGCTTCGAGTTGATCCGCGCGCAAAAATGCTTCGCACGGGGGGGACTTGCCCAGGTCCACGAAGGTGTGTTCGAGGGGCGCGGAGCAGGCGCGGCATTGAGCCGGTGCGGCCTCGTTGTTTTGGGAAGGGTTCATTGGAATGGGAAACCTAGGCGAGGGCTATTTCGGGGTTTAGACCCAGTTTCTGCAGGCTTTCGCGGATTTCCTGCTCGTAAATAGGATTGATGACGATGACCAAATCGGGGGGATTGTCGAGGAGGGACTCGGGCGGTGAGACGACTTGACCCGTACCAGCCACGTGCAATCCATACTTGCGTGGATTGATGTCGATGGCGCTTTGGATCGTGTTGTTCGGGTCGACTAGGTTGAGGAAGTTAATGCCGCGTGCGCCGGTGCCCCAGATGGCCACGGTATGGCCGTTTTCGTGGGCCTGGTTCAGGCAGTCGGTCCATGCGGCTCTACAACGGGTCCAGGCCGCGTCGAATTCGGAGACGCCTTTCTGTAAGGCGTTGCGGTCGTCGAGTTCAGCGGTGCGGTCGGGGACGGTGAGGTCCGTGGTGGCTTCCACGGTGATGAATTGTTTTTCGTAGGTCTCTTCCGCGTAGGTCACGTGGAAGCCAGCTTTCTTGAGCAGGAGCGCCAAACTGCCCACGGAGAAGTATGTGCAGTGCTCGTAGATCATATCCCAGGAGGTTTGACGTTCCAGGGTCGGGAGCAGGTTTGGTACTTCGATGACCACGGTGGTGGCGCGATCCTTGGGTAGGCCACCCCGGATGGTCTCGAGGACCTGCAGGGGGTCGGGCACGTGCTCGAGGACCTGCTCGAAGAGGCCC
>JARGOW010000413.1 GCA_029212955.1 Planctomycetota bacterium
CAAAGACAGGCGGAATTTCAGGCTCATGGGAAGGCTCGTTTGGAGAAGGGCTCGGGCGCAGGCGCGTCCAATATCGGGAGAGTTACAGATCGCGCACGATCACGTGCTCCACCTGAACCTCGGTATTCGGAACGGATTCGGGGGTCCACTGGAGGGTACCCAGTTCCCCCACGCCCGTGTGTTGGGTGTCGTTGACGAGCACATCGTTGAGCCACACACGAACGCGGGCCCCACCGGCATCGTATTCGCGCATCATCCTCAAGTCGAAGGCCACCCCGGGAAAGCAGTGTTGCGTTGTCAGTGTGTTTCCAGGCTTTAAAGAACCCGTGCGCAGCAAGCCCGGACCCGTGTGATTCAAAACCAGTTGGAAACCTTTGTCCCCTGGATCGGCGCCATCGAATTCGATCAGGCTCGCGCCGGCATCCGAAAGGTTGAGGCGTGCGTAGAGCTCGAAGGATCCAGCCACGTGGGCCTGGTCCACCAGACTCTTCCATTCGCCCTCTGGCACGCGGCTTTCGCGGATCGGTTTGACTCGCATGTCCCCTAAAGCCACCCGGCTGATGGTGCCCTGGAATCGCATGGGCCCCGTGGGGACTTCATCCGTGGACACCGCACCGCCAGTGGGTTTCGGGCATTCAGCCGACCCAAGGACCATGACACCGTCCATGGTGACCTCCTCGAACCGGGCGTTGGCAATTTTATTGCCTGCGTCATCGAAACGGGGTGCGAAAAACTTGCCCTTGACCTTGTGCCATTCGCCGGCGCCCTTGTAGGCCTTGGCTCGGGGCCCTTTGACCCCGACCACGCCCAAGCAAGCGCTGGCATCGTCATTCAATTGCAACTCGTAGCGATCCATCAGGTACAAGCCCGAATCCCCGCCCTCGGGTAGCATGAAAGCAAAGCTGAATTCGATGTCCCCGAACTCCAGCCGCGAGCGAAAGTCCTCGTAGGCACCCTCCCCATTCACCAGCGCCCCATTGCCAGGTGTGGTCAAGAAGCCGGTGGGATCCGCGGGATCCAAGGTCGCATCCACAAGCGCCCAACCATCCCCCGCAAAAGTTCCAAAGGGATCCTGCCAGGAAAGCGTCAGCCATCCACCGTCACCTGCATCCTTCTGTTCGGGCGGTGCCACTCGCTTGGCCACGAAAACGTCCTTGGCCGGACCTTCGGGCAGCCGATGGATCGTGTAATCGAATTCCTCGTGGAGAAGTCCCATGCCCTCGATCTTCACCCGGACACACTTGCCAGCTTGCAAGCCAGGAATTCGCACCATCCATTGACCCGTCGCACCATCCTGCTCCACCGCGGTCACTTCCAGATCCCGCATGTTGGTTTTCGGGGAACCGTAATCCCACCACCAGTTGTAGTCGTAGTCGTAGACCTTGACCTGCTCCGGCCTGGGCGTGCCGTCCAGGGGCGCGCTAAAGCCCAATTGGAAGCCATCCTGGACCAGATGGATCGACTGGTATTCGGTGGGGACAGCCCCCTTCCAGCGCACCCGGGCAATTCCAGAGGCAGGGGCTAGGCCGCCCCACCCCCGGTTCGTCATGCCGCAAATCAACGTGCCGTCGGGGGCAAACTCCACCCGCAGCACGCTGCCGATTTCACGGCGAAAAGGGATCACAGCGCCTTGAACCTTGCCGTTGACCTCCTCCATCATGGCCCGCAACACCATGCCCTCGGTCAGTTCAGCCACGAACATTTGGTCGCCGAAGGGGCCGAACTTGCCCCCGGTGGTATCCGATACAAGATTGCCCGTCGACTTGGACCATTCGTAGGGCATCCAAATCGCAGGACCCGTGCGATCCATGGCGGGGGGCTCGATCGAACTGGGCGCCTGTTCGCCGAATCCGTAGGCTTCGGTCCAACGCAGGGATGCGGGGTGCCCATAGAATTCGCCCTCCTGCACATGGAACACGCCGCAAGCGGGCATCCAATCGCCCTGATTGTCCGTGTAATACATGCGCTCTTGGCTATCGAAGGCCATGCCCGCTGGACTTCGCACGCCCATGGCCCAGGGGGTGGTTTGGCCATCCGGTGCGATGCGCAGGATCCAACCGCGATGGTCCATTTTGCTGACGCCGTGCCACCACTCCGGAGACCAGAACCCCAGGTTGGTACTCACATAGAAATTGCCCTTGGAATCGATGGGCAGGCCAAAAGCGAATTCGTGGTAGTTGCCACTCATCCCCCAATCCTGGCTCACGGTTTCAATGCGGTCGCACACCTGGTCTCCATCCAAGTCGATCAACCGGGAAAGTTCACCGCGTTGCACCACATAGATTTGACCTTCGTGCACGGCCAGGCCCAAACCCTCGTGCAGGCCCTCGGCGAATATGTGGAACTTGGCATCCGCTGGATTCTCCGCCAGGGCATTGTCAATCCACCACACGCGGCCCCGGCGGGTGCTGACCAGCATGGTCGTGTCGTCCAGGAAAGCCAAACCGCCCACCTCGATCACCTCACCATCGGGGGGTGTGAGATAGTCCACCGCGTAGTAATCGGACTCTCCGGCCGTCAAGCCGGCCAGGAGCGTAAGTGCTGCAAACATCATTGAACCAGCTCCTTCAAGCCCTTCAGGTTTTCTTCGGTGGGTTCGAGGCCGTAGAGGGTGTCGACCAACCACCTGGATTCCATTCCCGGTCTAAGCAGTACAGGCATATGCACCACATGGACCAAGGCCGCGCCGTCGGAATCGGATCCAACCAACACCCTGCCGGACCCTCCGTTCGCTACCTCGCTCAAGGACTCTGCTTCGAGCAACGACAATTGAAGGCCGTCAAATCCCGAAACATGACCCGTGGTGAATAGGCGACGGAAGCCAGGCCAACCCGCCGCACTGACAGCCGCTCCATGCTCTCGGATCAACACCGGGGAATCCCCTTCGGAGTCGCTAGTGCCTGGCAGTTCATATTCGATCCACGCCAATCCTGCTTCGATCGAAGAGGCCACAAAACGGGCCTGCAAGGGCGTTGTGGAGCCATCTGCAGTGGCTCGCATCCACATGAAAGTGTGACTTCCGGGGTCCACCACGTGGGAAACCACTCCGAGGGGCTGCAGTTGGGCCCCACCTCGTCCTCCCCAATCCTTGCGATCCACGAAGCCACCCTGGCGCACTCCAAGCAAAGCCACCGGCTTGGTGTTGTATTCAAAAGTCAAACCATCCGTGCCCCCAACCAAGAGGCCACGGGTCACAGGCGCCATCCCGTCGGCGATGGGCGGCAACCCGCCGCGAATGACCCGAGGATTGTCGGTCACATGCAATTCGCTGGCCCCGGGCACCACGGGCTCCTGCTCGGGCCCCAACTCGATCACGTAGGCCGCCAACTCGCGGCGAAGCTCCTCCGAAAGGAAATCCTTGAAACCCGGCATGGGCGTACCGCCGATGCCATTGGAGATGGTTCGGTAGAGGGCTTCGGGGGTATTCCCAAAGGAAAATGCACCCTTCTTGAAACTGCGTGCGGGTCGGTCCAGCTTCACGATGCCATTGCCATCCCCTTCGGCCCCATGGCAGACGGCGCATTGCGCCAGATAAACGAGATGCACATCCTGGGGTTCCTGGCTCCCCACTTCGGCGGTTTCTCCCCCCGGTTCGTCGGGTTTCTCACCGCAGGCCGAAAGCCCCAATGCGCAAGCAAAAACGGTCGCCAGGGCGATCCAGGGAGGTGCGGCTCTGTTTTTCATCCCCAACAGAGTACAGACAGACAATTGTTTTGCAAAAGGACGATGGCCATGCGCCCATGGCAGGCGGTAATTTGTTTCCAGGTAATGCCCCCATGAAAATCATCTCCATCAACGGCCAGGAGCACTCCCTCGAGGGAGTGGCTGCTGACACGCCCCTTCTTTGGGTCCTCAGGGACCATCTTGGCCTGACCGGCACCCACTTCGGATGCGGGAAAATGCAATGCGGCGCATGCACCATCCATGTGGACGGACAGAGTATGCGCTCTTGCTTGCTGCCCGTTTCCGCCGTGGCCTCATCGAAGATCACCACCATCGAGGGCCTTTCCGAGGATGGTGACCACCCCCTTCAAAAGGCCTGGCGCGATCACAACGTCCCCCAGTGCGGCTATTGCCAGTCGGGTCAACTCATGACGGCGGCTCACCTGTTGGCGGAAAATAAGAACCCCAGCGACAAG
>JARGOW010000414.1 GCA_029212955.1 Planctomycetota bacterium
GAAGTACTTCCACAAGGTGGCGGGCACGCCCAACTACAAAGTGGATTCGAGTCTGAAGGATGGACTGACCATCGCCAAGCTCAACCTGATGGACCCTTGGAAGATGAAGGGCCCCTTCGACGCTATTTTCTGTCGCAACGTCATGATTTATATGGATGCAACGACCCGTGAGAAGCTGGTGGATCGATTCACGAGCCTGATCGCGCCGGGGGGCATGCTTTTTATTGGTACTTCCGAGCGCGTTCAAGGCGATCAGCCGCGCCTCCAATCCGCCGGTCCTTCCGCTTACAAGAGGGTGGCCTAATGCAGCACGAGGCAAAGGGGAGATTCGCATGAGCATTCCTAAGTTGGAATCAAACGGTGCCACCCACACGGTGGGGATCGCCGAAATGACCATCGTCCAGGCGTCTGAAGGTTGCCTGATTACCCACGCCTTGGGCTCGTGCATAGGCGTGACCGTCTTCGATCCGGTGGCTCAAGTGGGAGGCCTGTTGCACTTCATGCTGGACCAACCGCGATCCACAGAGCACAAGGGCGATAAGGCCGCCGCCATGTTCGCAACAACCGGCATCCCCGAGTTGTTCCGCCTGGCGTATGCCCAGGGGGCACAGAAGGAACGGTTGATCGTTTGTGCCGCAGGGGGAGCCGACTTGCTCAATCCAGGCGGCGGTATGCAGATCGGTCGTCGGAACCTGCTCATGATGCAGCGACTCTTTTGGAAGAATGGTGTCCCGGTAGCAGGGGAAAGCACGGGAGGCGGAGTTGCGCGGACCATGCGATTGGATCTGTCAACTGGAACGGTTTCACTCAATGCAGCAGGAAGGGAGGAAGTGCTATGGACAATTTGAAAGAACAGCTCAAACACATCGAACAGCTCGAAGCCAACGTGGGGGTGCTCGCCAAAATCACTGACCTCTTCTCCCACGACGAGGTGAGCAGCGATGAAATCGAGGCGATTCTGGCCACGGATGTAGCTTTGACCGCATCGGTCTTGCGCGTCGCCAACTCCGCAGCCCGCGGCGGCTCCGTGCAGGTGAAATCCCTACGCGATGCCATCACGCGCACGGGGGCCAAGGACATTCGGCGTTTGGTCGTGGCTCACTCCGGTTCCTCCGCCGTAGGGTCCGACCTGGAAGCCTATGGCATCTCCCGGGATGAAGCGTGGCGAGCCGCAGTAGCGGGCGCCATCGCCGCGGAAGGCATGGCCCGGCGCCGTGGATTTTCCGATCCCGGCATGGCTTTCTTGGCCGGATTGCTCCGGGACTGCGGCAAGCTCGCCATGGAGCAAATCGTGGGCAAGGTTGAGCTTGGGGATGCGATCCGGAGCAAATCTCCCACCGACGATGAAGCCGTTTGGGAACAGGAACACTTTGGTTTTGACCACTGCGAGGCGGGCAGCGAGCTGGCCATGCTTTGGGGTCTACCCGACGAATTGGCGGAAGCCATTCGAGACCACCACCACCCTTCCAGCAGGGAACCCCAGCAGCTCGTGGACCTGGTCCACTGCGCCGATGCGGTGTGCCTGATGATGGGGATCGGAGTGGGGTTGGATGGTTTGGCCTATGAAATGGACAAGGAAGCATGCCAGCGCATTGACTTCGAACTCTCCGAATTGGAGATGATCGGAGATGACCTTAGGAATGGCATGGACGAACTCGTGAATGTTGCGAATGGGGATGAGAACAATGACTGATTCAAACACGGCGAAGCAAATTCTGGTTGTGGACGACTCTCCGATCATTCGGAAGTACATCCGCCGAGCCCTTTCCGTTTGCGGGGTTCAAGACGATCAAGTCTTGGATGCTGAGAACGGCAAGGTGGCCCTATCCATGCTGTCTGAGCACGATATCGGTCTGGTGATCCTGGACCTCAACATGCCCGTGATGGACGGTCCTTCCTTCTTGCTCTATCTGCGCATGCACGAAGAGTTCAACACGATCCCTGTGGCGATTGTCAGCACCGAGTGCAATGTTCTCAAGCGTTCCGTTTTGGAGCGCCTGGGCATTGCCGGTTACCTGCGCAAGCCCTTCGCTCCCAACGAGCTCAAGAGTTTGATCGATGAACAAATGGAGGCCGCAGCTTGAAGAGCCTAGATTTGGAAATACTCCAAAATTTGACCCAGGATATTCTGGGCAAGATGGCTTTCATGTTTGTGGAGCCGGTGGCCGAGGTCGGCGGGCTAGAGGATTCGCTTTCCGCATGCGTGGAATACGTGGGGCCCGGTGGTACGGATGCCTTGATCCTGCAAGGCAGTGCTGATTTCCTGATGGAGCTCGCCAGCGGATTGCTCGGCTTGGAATTCGATGAGGTCGACAAGAACGTGGAAGGCATGCACAGCCTGAAGGAGATCGCCAATGTGCTTGCGGGGGAGATCATCCGCGAGCTCGGCGGCGAGCACGCCCAGTTTACCCTGGGGATCCCCTATGTCTTGGAAGGGCCCAGTCCAGAAGGGGCGAATGGATCCGTTGTTTGCGACTTTGACGCCATGGGGCAAGCCTTCCGTGCCAGCGTGGTTCACCTTCCCAACGCCTAAGAGAACCGCCTGCCAAGCCAATGCCCTCTTCTGTTCGAGTTTTGATCGCGAGTAGCGCGAACAATGAACGCTCCGCCCTCCAGGCCGAGCTTCAAACATGCCCCGACATCAAGGTCGTGGCTCTAAGCGGGGATATATTCTCTGCCCTGGAAGCCCTCATGCAGGTCAAGCCGGATGTGATGCTGCTCGATTTGGACATGCCGGGTGGAGGAAGTCTGGCCCTCATGCACAAAATCATGAAGAGCCGGCCCACCCCGATCATCGCCATGTTCGCCGATGGGGGAGACGGCCAGGTCGCCGCCGCACAGGCCCTCGCCCTGGGGGCCGCCGATACACAGGCCAAGCGCTCCGGCCGCTGCAGCATGTCCGAGATGGTTGTCGAATTGTGCGCCCGCATTTTTCGCGTGGCCAACAGCGGCGGCAAGCCGCGTAGAACACCAGAACGAACGGCGATAGCCTCCCGGGTTTCTGCTCCAAGCCGGAAGGCTCCCGCACCCACGCCTGCCCGGGCCGCCACTGGATCTGTTGCGCCGGCCCCGATTCGATCGACGCAAGGTGCCTCCACCCGAGCGATTCTCATCGGTGCATCCACCGGAGGGACCCAGGCTCTCTCGCGTGTGTTAGAACCCCTTCCTGGAAACTTGCCAGGCATCGCGATCGTTCAGCACATGCCTCCGGATTTCACGGGTCGACTCGCCGAACGTTTGAACCGGCGAAGTGATGTGACCGTGGTCGAAGCGGAGGATGGAATGTTGTTTCAACCGGGGCATGCTTACATTGCACCGGGTGGCCTGCAGTTCGCACTCAAGAGAGTGGGATCCGAAGTCCGCGTCGCCTTGAGCGATGGCCCCCTGGAGGGCGGCCACAAGCCTGCGGTAGAGCACCTGTTCGCCTCGGTCGCCCGACTGGCGGAACTGGACGTCATGGCTATCATGCTGACAGGCATGGGATCCGACGGCTCCCAAGCGATGAAGACTCTGCACGACCAGGGCGCCCTTACGGTAGTCCAGGATGAAGCCACCTGCGTGGTGTTTGGCATGCCCCGCGAAGCCATCCGCGCAGGCGCGGCCTCCCACGTTCTTGCCCTCGATGATATCTCGCCCAAGATCATCGGATATGGACAAGAAGCCGGGTCCGGTCGGGGCGCGGCGTGATGGACCCACTGCGGTTCCGCCCCTAGGGCTTGGACCCGCAGATCATCGTTGGCGTGGGGGAAGGCTGGAATCCAAAGCCAATTCCAAGGGCCCGGGTCGCCGGCTTGTTCCAAATTCAGTCTCCGTGGGTCCAGCCCAGGGGTCCCAAAACAACAATTCCCCCAATGTTTCGGTCCGGATGTTGACGGGGGAGGGTCCCCGGCCTAACTTTCTACCTCCCAATGGCGGGGTGTGGCTCAGCTTGGTAGAGCGCTGTGTTCGGAACGCAGAGGTCGGAGGTTCAAATCCTCTCACCCCGACCATCCATTCTTTGGGGTGTCTTGCTTTGGCGGATGTCCTGTAGAATGCAGTCAGGGGAAATGCTCGCAGACCCCCTGACTGGGAAGCCCCAGCCCCAACTTCGTTTGGGTCCAGCCCGGGGCTTGAACGCCAGCGGGTCGTTCGGCA
>JARGOW010000415.1 GCA_029212955.1 Planctomycetota bacterium
ACCGCCAGGAACACCATGGGCACCCATGCGGGCACGGACCCGCGCAGGCCCCATCGGCCCGGGCGGTTCGTGGAATGGGATTGCGGAAGGCGCGACATGGCCACACTTTACTGGAATTCGCCATGGGCCTGCCCACCCATGATGGTTGGCACCATCGACGGCCAGACCCCTGATCCATCGGCGGGAAAGCCAACGAACGTGCCTGGCCGGGATGCAATGGACCAGACCGGCCCAATCCAAAAAGGAAGGCGCTTTGCGGTGATTCGGCCCCAAATCGAGTGCATTTCTCGATGGGACGCCGAATCGCTGCAAAGCGCCTGCAAGTGCCGGATCCATTGCCCGGGGCCATTTCATTGGCCCACGGCGAATCCCGGCCGATCGTTCGGGCTAATTCCGGGTGGGAACCAGGGTGGTATCCACGCTCGAGCCGCGGCTGACCGAACCCTGGCCGCTAACCGTTCCGCCGCCCTGACGGGTGGCTTCTTCGATGAATAGGTCCAGGCTGGTCTGGATCTCGATCACCTCTTCACGGGATAGGGTGATCGCTTTGCCGCCCGTCTGGGTGTGCAATTCGTGGCCTAGGAGGCGGGAAATGACCTTCAGGGAGCTCAGGTGACGCATCATGGTGGATGTGGAGGGGTATGAGGCTTCGTTCATGGTTGGCCAACCCGAAGGCGAGCGCGGTCGAAACAAGGGACTGCAAGGGGAAAGGAACCTGGGACCATCGCCCTTGGCGGGGGCCTTTCCAAATGATTAGATAACAGACCCAGCGTGGGTGGCTCAAGACCGGGCCTTGCTCAACGGAGCACTTTCCCGATGCCAGCAACCATTTCTTGGTTCCAGACTCTCCAACCGAGCCCCCTCCCCCTACATGTCCCACAAGCCCATCGATCCAAATTCCTTGCCGTTCGGCCACATGCCGGAGCCCGAGGAACTCCCCAAGCGCAGCCCGCGTAAGAAACCCCAGCCCAAGCGCCACTCCCCCAAGAAGTCGGCCGCCCCCAGGGCCAGCGATTCCCAACCGGATCCGGAAGCCGCCCCCGTTTGGGCAGCCCCCGAAAAACCCCCGGAGCCGGAACCCGCCCAAAAAGCCGCTCCGCCCAAACCCAAAACTCCCCGCGAGCCCTCCGTGGTTCGCATGGACAAGGCAGGACGCGTGATCCAGTGGAGGCACTTCCAGCTGTCCGCATTCCAAATCCAGTCAGTAGACGCGGTTCGCAAGGGTCACAACGTGTTGGTTTCCGCACCCACAGGTGCTGGAAAAACCCTGGTGGCCGAGTACGCCATCGAGGACGCGGTCAAACTCGGCAAACGCTGCATCTACACTTCGCCCATCAAGGCACTCTCGAGTCAAAAGTACCGGGACTTCCGCGACGACCCGAATGTGGACGTGGGCATTATGACCGGTGACGTGACGCTCAACCCGGGCGCCCAGGTGCTGGTCATGACCACGGAAATCCTGCGCAACGCCATCTTCGAAAACACGGGGCTGTTGTCGGGTGTGGAGTACGTGATCTTCGACGAAATCCACTACATGGATGACCGCGAACGGGGCACGGTTTGGGAGGAGAGCCTGATCTTCCTTCCCCCGGATGTGCGTCTAATCTGCCTGTCGGCCACGGTATCGAACGTTTTAGAGCTGGGCAACTGGCTCACCGAAATCCGCGATCAAGAGACGATCATCGTGCAGGAGGACAAGCGCCCGGTCCCCCTCTCCCACTGGACCTGGACCGAGCAGAGTGGCGTTTTCGACCCCAGCAAGCTCGGGTACCAACGCAAGAAAGCCGACGAATTCGTGGCCAAGGCCAAGGCAAAAAAGCGTGGAAGCCGGCGCACCCGCGGCGGCGGCCGCGGTCGCGGACGCGATGGCCGGACCTTCAATCCACCGCCCGATGCCAGCATTCTGATCACGGAACTGGCCAAGAAAAAAGAGCTCCCGGCCCTCATCTTTTCATTCAGTCGCAAGGACTGCGAGCGCCTGGCGCGCAAGGCCGCGCGCTCCAGTGACGAGCTGGAGCTGCTCTCCCCGGCCGAGCGCGAGGCCATGGAAAAACTGCAAGTCGAGCTGCTCGAACTGTTCCAGATTCAAAAGGGCATGCTGCGCGGCGAGATCATGTCCATGGCGCGCGAAGGCGTGGGCTACCACCACGCCGGAATGCTGCCCGTGGACAAGGAAATGGTCGAGCGTATGTTCACCGAGGGTCTGCTCAAGCTGCTCTTCACCACCGAGACCTTCGCCCTGGGTATCAACATGCCCGCACGCGCCGTGGTCTTCAACGGCTTGAAGAAGTTCGACGGCATCAGTTTCGACTACCTGCGCACCCGGGATTACATGCAAATGGCGGGTCGTGCCGGACGCCAGGGCCTGGATGAAAAGGGCTTTGTGTACAACGTACTCAGCCCCTCCACCCTCCTGGAAGCCCCCCTGGAGCGCCTCTTCGCGGGCAAGCCCGAACCGGTCACCAGCCGCTTCCGCCTGTCCTACGCCAGCCTTTTGCACCTGCTTGAGCACCTGGGCCGGGAACGCCTGTTCGAGGCCTGGGAGAAGTCTTTCCACCACTACCAAGGCCGGGAAAAGAACAAAAAGGTCCAGGCCAAGCAGCGCCGCATGCAGCGCCAGGTCATCGCACGCCACTTGGACTTCCTGGAGGAGATTGGATATCTGGAAGACGACCAAGTGACCTCCAGGGGCCGCATGGCACGCCTGATCAATGGCTACGAGATCCAAGTGACCGAATTGATCTTCAACGGCGCCTTCGACGAACTCAACCCCAAGTCCTTGGCCATGACGGCGGTCGCCCTCATCTTTGAGGACCGCCGCCGATTCGGCGCTCCCCGGCCCAATCGCAGCAAATACCGCCGCGAGCAGAACCTGATCAGCAGCGCCCTACGCAACGCCTACGGCCAGGAAGCCCACTTCGGCATCGAACCCGCCATGAAGCGCCTGGACTGGGGTCTCTCCCACGCCGTGGACGTCTGGTACACCGGTGGCGACCTGGAACAGGTGGAAGAATCCACCGAAACCCCCCTCGGCGATGTCTGCCGCATTTTCCGCATGGCAATTCAGTTGCTACGCAACATGCGCCGCGCCATCGACGACCCCTCCTGGGATCTCTGCGACAAACTCGAAGAAGCCATGACCGCCATGAACCGCGCCGAAATCGACGCCCGCCGGCAACTCGAACTGGGCTAAAAAGGTCCTGTTTCGGGCCAAAACAGGCCACTTTCAACTAAAACCCGCCCTGGATTTCGTTCCAGGGTGGGTTCATTTCTATCCCACCAACCTATCGCTCAAGGGACAAGCAGTACGCTCCAGACCCTAGCCCCGGGTCGACGGCAGCGCGAACCAAACCTGGTCCAGCCCCTATGCGCATCTCCCCATAGAGATCGAAGTAAAAACCTCCGACTCGGAAAGCCCCGAAGAAAAATAGGACTCGCCCAATCCCCAAGCCGGGATCGAGGAAGAGATCGGACCTAGGTCAAAGCAGCGCCCGAAACGAGCCCAACAATACCCCATCGCGAAGAAACCTTCGGGGCCCATCAGGGATCCCATAGCGAAATCCTTGGCCCAGCCAAGGCAAGAGACGTTTGAGCGGTGACCTTCAGTTGGAACCACCGGCCAAAAGGTCGGGGCACTTATTTGCCGCCACCCATGACCTTCTTGATAAGCCCAACAACCGCCATGACCACTGTCCCCCCTACTGCGCCGCCGCCCAACTGATTGAGCAATTCACTACCGCTGGTCGCATTGAGCGAGTTCATAAGACTCATCCCACCTGCACCGCCAAGAATGCCTGCTATGGAATTGAGTACGGTTCCGAGGCTAAGATTTTTGAACAGAGCGCCGCCGATATTTCCGCCGACCGCGCCAGCGATGAGAGTGATAATCCAATCCAATGTGATGTTCCTACTTGGTGAGTTCTTTTGAACAGGCAAACCGTAAACCAATACCTAGATTGCCGAAATTACCAATTCGTTTAGAGCCCATGGAGAATCGAATCCATCACAGTTCGGCCCCCATTGGGGCCCATTTGGGTTGGAAAAGCAGGGCGGGTTGGACCGTATTCGGGGGGGGGTTGTGGTTCTTTTTGTTGGGCGTTCGTGGGTGTG
>JARGOW010000416.1 GCA_029212955.1 Planctomycetota bacterium
ATGGGCCCCAGGACCCGGCGTCGGCTCCTCCACTACCGGATTGGTTTGAACGGCGAACGCGGGGGGAACCGCAAATCCCAAGGCACACAATGCAATCGTAAGAAGTCGCATGCGTCTATCCTGAACAGGATGCGTCGGAGGCTCAAGCGATGCTTTGCCAATCGTGTTTTCCCCGTGCAAAACCACGCTCCTAGGCCGCGCAGGGCTCCCTAACTGGACCCGGCTCCCACACCCGACCCCTTGCGGAGAAAATCCGTCGATTTCGGGTCAGAAGCCCTAAACCAATCGGGAAATGTGCCGAAAACTCACTTGGAGTTCCCGGGACCCGGGGCTTCACCCATTCCAACTAGCCCGTATACCTCGCCCACTGGCAAGGATCGCTGTTCGGGAAAGCAATCAGTCCCAAGCCCCCCGTGGGTACCTCAAATGGAACTTCGCAAAACTACAGATCAACAAGCCCGCGCTAAGGCCTTGGACTCCAAGCATGTGGGTTTGGGTGCCGCCCGGACCCAAAACGAGTCACAGGTGCAGTCCGGTGGCCTAAACGAAGCCAAGCCCCTGCATCGCCCTGCCCACGCGGACCGCATCGAACTGTCCGAAGCAGCGCGCAACCACATGGCCAGCAACCAGGAAGGCGAAGCCCTGCGCGCCAACCTAGTGAATGAACTGCGCACCGCCTATCAGGACGGCAGCCTACTGAGCCAAGAGCGAATCGAAAACGCAGCAGCACGCTTGCTCGGCGCATAAGCACCCCCCCAGCATCACAATTATCAGGAAACCGCCGCCCTGCTCGCCCGAAACGGCAAGTAGGGCGGCGGTTCTTGTTTGAAGCCAGCGCAATACCCGAGATTGAACCGATGGCTCAGGGGCCTAGCGAGTATCGCAGATCAGCAAGTGCGACCCTAGGCGTCCTTCGTGCGCTTCACAAGGGCTACACGGCGCCCCATTTGAATCACGGACGGGGAGCCCAGAAACTCCAAACGCTTAAAACTGGTTCGCCGGCTTGGCGAAGCGCTCCACAAGCTGGGCGCAGGCAAAACGGAAGAATCGCTTGGGGGAAATCAAGACAACGCCATCGTCAAAGTGCTCATCCGAGAACTGGTTGTGGGTCCAATCGTAGACAGCCTGCTGTGTGAGTTTGGTGCTGGCGTCGGCGGCCAAATTGCCGAACCAAAGACTCATGCCCGTTTCCGTTGCAACGAAGTCCATCTGCAACCCAATGCGTTGGGGCGGAAAGACATTTCGCTCCGTCAAAGTGGGTACAAGAAGCCCATCCAAACGGTGGCGCTTGCCCACCTCGATGATGGTGCGCATATTGAACTCGCCCCGATTGTGGGCGTTCATTTCCTTCACCTCACTCAGATCCGAAGGCGTCAAAACCAGCACCTCCAAACCCGTGACCGCAGCGAATTCGGCGGCCAGCATGGTGGCCAGCTCCCTGGACTCTGCCAGGGTCGGATCCATGCCATTGATGGGCATCAGACCCACTCGGCGCAGGGTGTACGTATCAAAATCCGAGACGACCCGGGCCGAAGCCAGGTTGACGCGCGGCCCTTGGGTGGTCGTGCATGCGACCACAACAAGGCAAAGCATCGAAGCGATCACCCGGCTTGCAAACTTCATTCTGCGGCCTCCACGACCATGTTCCGGCGCTCCGCCAGGGTTTTCTCGAGCAGTAGTTTTTCAGCTTCCAAGCGACGCATTTGGGCGACCGCCAGGCGACGACCCATTTCATAGGTCTGGCCCTCCGCTTTTTCTGCCGTCGCTTTGGCAGCCTGACCTGCCTGCATTTCGGCCATGAGTTGGTTCTCCATCTCCATCAGACGATCCTCCGTTTCGCGAAGCGCCGCGCGGGTCATTTCGAGTTCCAGGCCGAGGTTGTCGCGCTCCGCCACAGCTTCCTGGAACAACTCCAAGAGAACCGGTCGGCTTCCGCCTGCGTCGGTGGGACGGTGGGGCATGTCGCCGGTATCCGTGACCGTCGGTCCCTGGACCGGCATTTGGCCGTTGGTAGGGCCAGCTCCACCGGCATTGCCGACGGGGCTTCCATCCCGTCCATAAAGCACGGCGCCAGGACGGCCCAAACCGGCCTCCCAGCCAGCCGTGGGATTGACCGGGGCCGAACCCATGGGAGGGGCCGTGGCGCAGGCCGTTGCGAGCAGGGGAAGGGCGAGGAGCCCGGTGATTGTGATCTTCATGGTCTTGCGGGGAATGGGTTCGGGTGGACGGGCTTGGCCGTTTCCCGGTTGGATTGAGATTAGGCTTGGGGGTAGGTGAGTTCCACGACGGTGACCTCACCGCAGGTGCAGCGAACTTCAATTCCGCGCACATCGCTTCCGACTTTGAGCACTTCAACCGTGGGTTTGCAGACATCCCCCGTTGGTTGGGCTTTGCCAGGCTGGGTTCGGTTGAGCAGATTCTTCACGGACAGCGGCTGGATGCGGCCGTCGGTGCCTTTGAGGATGATGGATTCCATGGTGATTCGGTTTGGGTTACGCGGTGTAGTCGATGCGTTGACCGGTTTCGTCGAAACGCGGCGGGCCTACGGGCAGATCGTCGAGGTGGTGGTCTTCAGCCGCAGGTTCGTTTTCAGGCTCTTCGGATTCCCCGCTTAACAGGGTGAACTCCTTGCTCTGATCGTCCTTCTTGGCACCCTTTGCGGTGGGTGAAACGCCGATGGGCTTCTGAATAGGGCCTATGAATCCGTCCATAGTGACTCCTCGGTTTGGTTGTTGGGATCGCCGTTCGTACGTAGTGTTAAGTCGCGGTTCAGCCGGTATAGAGCCCGGCTATGGATTTGGGATACTCGAGATTCGGTGACTTCCATGACCTGAGCAATCTCGCGCAGAAGCAAGCCATCTGCGTAATAGAGTGCGATCACGGACTTTTCTTGGGGGGGAAGATCCTCGATCACTTTGACCAGGATCGTCTTCATTTCTTTCCACTCGGCGCTGTCCACGGGGTCGTCAGCCCGGGGATCGGAGAGCAGGCTGTCCAGCATGTTGCCGTCCTCGCCGGTAAGCGTGGTTTCGACCGCTTGGCTGGCGGAAACCATAATGGCGTCCACCTCATCCAGGGTCATATCAAGCTCTTCGGCCAGCTGCTCGGGCTGGGGCGGAACGCCTTGGGCCTGCTCCAAGCGCGCCACCGCGCCGCTCAGCAGACGGACTTTTTCCCGCCGCCCCCGCGATAGCAAATCGTTGCGGCGCAGTTCATCGAGGATCGCTCCTCGGATACGCGGATAGGCAAAGGTGGAAAACTTCAGGCCGCGGCTCACGTCCCAGGAGTCCGCAGCCGCGATCAAGCCCAGCATTCCAAACCCATAGAGGTCATCCCCATCGATGCTGCCGTTGCTATCGAAGTTCATGCGCCCAGCGATGTGCTTGAGCAAGGGAATGTGCTCCAGGATCAGTTGATCCCGGTCGGAGGACATAGCGCCTTCCATGGCATAGGAGTCAGACATTCTGGCCTCCTTGGATTTGGCTGATGGAGGTCATTAGACTTCGCTGGCCTCCTCTTCTGCCGCGTTGGCGCGGGCCAGTTCCTTGGCCGCTTCTGCACTCAGAATCTCCACCCTCTCCAGGACCCAGGCGGTCCCCTTTCCAAGCAGAAGCACCGCGAACCAAGCCATGGCTCCACGCATGCACGCCACCCGGGCGGGTGCATGCTGCAGAAGCGTGACCAGGGCGGTCCCTGAGCCTGCGAACACTGCCATTTGCAGGTTCCAGGCCTTCCATGTGGAAAGAATTGACATGTACTTTGAAGCTATCGACGCGGCTACTGAATCGCTTTAGGCGTGAGACCCATGGCTGATCCTCATCGTGCAACTGCGGACTCCTACCACCTAGAGGGCCCCCGCAGGGGCCTTTCCGCCCACCAGAACCCGGAATCGACCGGCAATCTGGCGTAGGCATAGCTGTTCGAGGCCCCTGCGCTTGGCACCCACGAAGGGGGTGCTGCGTTGGGCTGCCTGGGCCACGGAACGGGAACGGGGAATCCAACCCGCCTGACGCGGCGTTCGTGCCAAGAAGCGCTCGCACACCTGGCGCAGTTTGCGGGCGACGTCCTGGCCCTCCTCAACGCCACTGCATTGGTTCACAACCA
>JARGOW010000417.1 GCA_029212955.1 Planctomycetota bacterium
AAAGCAGGGGGGGTACCTAGTCTGATAGGGGGCAGGATCGACGATTTTTTGCCCGGGGAGGGTACCACGAATGGGCCCTGGGGCGAATGGGGCAGGGAACCGGGTACGAATGGGGTCTGGATGCCATTGATTGCTTTCCCGGCAATGGCTCGGTTTCTATACTTTGGCCATCGAGGGGCGAGCATGAGTGGGGGATCACAGGGTGGGATCTTCGGGTGCAGCGTTCCCAGGTACTGATTTTCGAGGAATCCCAATGAAACTCAGTTCGTACCGTTTTGTGCCCGTGGCGCTTGTTGTCTGCCTCGGATTCATTTCATGCCAGCAGCTGCCCAAGCAAATGGGCCAGGGCGTCATGATCGCCCCGGGGTCGACCCTGGAGGACCGCAACCCCAGTGACGTGGTTGTGGCCCCCGTAATCGTGGCCGAGGAGGGCATGGTCGTGCCGTCTCGAGCCCTGCGCGAGTCGGTTGCCAGGGGGCTGGTAAAGCGCCGCTACGCGCCCCTTTCCCTGGATTTCGTCGATGAGGCGGGCATGTTGTCCAGCGATGGGGTGACCGAAGCCTCCTACCGGGCAGGCACCCTCAATGAAGAGGTGGTTTGCCAGGTCATCGTGCACGGATGGAAGCAGGACCTGTGGGAGAGTCGCCGATCCCTGGTGGCCGATGTGGAGATACAAATGATCGATCCGGCCAACCCCATGGGGGCACCTCTCTGGAGCGGCCGCTTGGATCGGCGCATGAACTTTGCCTCCCAGGAGGCCAATTTCGCCAGTCAGCGCGCCTTTTTCCAATCCGCATTGGACCAGTTGGCGGCGGAACTCATGTCGGTCATGCCCTCCCACGTGACCACACCCAGCTCGAATTAGCCCCTTTTGGGGTTCAGAGCCGACCATTTTATGGTTCCAGGAGGGTGCGTGCGCCCAGCCTGGGGCCATTTTTTATTGGCACAGGGGCTTATTTCCGGCCTGAATTGCCCTGACAAGCGGCACTGTCCAGGCTAAGATCCGCCCCGTTGCTCCCCATGGTAGGGGAGTGGCATGCTGGAATTTCTAGCGCACCCGGTCCTGGGTATTGAGTGGAATCCTCGTGGATTCCGTCCGGGGACCTGGGCAAGTAAGTCACGAACGAGACTAAAATCCAATGGCAATCGTCCCCACTCGCAAGAGCGAGTTGATCCGTGAATTTGGCACCAGTGAAGGTGACAACGGATCTCCCGAAGTGCAAATCGCGCTCCTCACCGAGGATATCAAGAACCTGACCGAGCACCTCAAGGTGCACAAGAAGGACTTCACTACCCGCCGAGGCTTGTTGATCAAGGTCGGCCGTCGCTCCAAGTTGTTGCGCTACCTGCGCGGCAAGGATGTGGCCCGCTACCAAGGAATCGTTCAGAAACTAGGTCTTCGCCGCTAAGAGGTATAGGAGGATGCGAAACCGAATCCTCCGTCCTTCGTGCGAGACCCTGGCGTCTTTCAATCTGTGCAGCGCTCTGACCCGGAACTCCGGTGGAAGAGCGCCGCGCTTGATTTTGGAGATGCCGACTCCCCATGGGAATTTCCCCAGGGGCTTACGGGCTATGGCCACATGGGTCAGCCCATCATGCAGTCGTCGTAAATGAAATACGGACCGATAAAAATATGAAACCCGTTCGAGTAGAAGCCAAGATCGCTGGCAAAACAATAGTGATCGAAACAGGCCAAATGGCGCGTCAATCCGCCGGTGCTGTTATCTGTACCCTTGGGGACACGAAGATCTTCGCAGCCGTCAACTCGGGCAATGCCCGTGAAGACATCGATTTCTTCCCCCTGGTCTGCGACTATCGCGAGAAGACCGAATCCGCGGGTAAAATCCCCGGCGGTTTCTTCAAGCGTGAAGGTCGTCCGACCACCAAGGAAATCCTGACCATGCGACTGATCGACCGCTCGATCCGTCCCATGTTCCCCGATGGCTACAAGGAAGAAGTCCAGGTGATGACCCACGTACTGCAGTACGACGGTGTCAACAACCCCGACGTTCTGGCCATGATCGGCGCCTACGCCGCTATCCGCATCAGTGGTCTGCCCTTCGCCGGTACCCTGGGCGCCGTCCGCATCGGACGCGTCGATGGCGAGCTGGGCGCTTGGCCCACCGACGACGAGCGTCGCAACGAGAGTGATCTAGACCTGGTTGTCGCCGGTCACAAGGACGGCGTCGCCATGGTGGAAAGCTCCGCCAAGCAATTGGTCGAAGCCGACATGATCGACGCGCTGGAAATGGCCGGTGACGTCATCCGTGACGTGGTCAACCTGGTGGACGAACTCGGCGAAGCCGTGGGCGCCACCGCCGCGGAGTTCACCGCTCCCGCCATCGACGAAGGCCTGAAGCATAAAGTCTTCGGTTCCGAGTCCGATCTGGTTGCCGCCATGGCCACCGACGGCAAGCACGAGCGCGACGCCGCATGCAAAGTGGTCGAAACCGCGTGCCTGGCCGAGCTCATGGCAGACACTCCCGAAGATCAAAAGCGCGCCATGAAGAAGACCCTCAAAGGCTTCTTCCATGACCTGCGCCGCAAGGTCGAGCGTGACATGATTCTGGACGGCAAGCGTTCCGATGGTCGTGCCACCGATGATATCCGTCTGATCACGGTGGAGCCCGACTTCATCGAGCGTCACCACGGAAGCGTTCTGTTCACCCGCGGTGAGACCCAGGCCTTGGTAAGCGCCACCCTGGGTACCCCCGACGACGAGCAGGTCATCGACGGGGTCGAGAAGGAATACCGCAAGAACTTCTACTTGCACTACAACTTCCCGCCCTACTCCGTGGGTGAAACCCGCCGCATCATGGGTCCTGGACGTCGCGAGATCGGTCACGGCATGTTGGCAGAGCGCGCCCTTCAGGCCGTGATGCCCCCCAAGGAAAGCTTCCCTTACACCATTCGCATCGTGTCCGACATCATGGAGTCCAACGGCTCCTCGTCGATGGCATCGGTTTGCGGTGGTTGCTTGGCCATGATGCGCGCAGGCGTTCCCGTCAGCCAGCCGGTTGCCGGTATCGCTATGGGCCTGGTCCAAGAGGGCGATCGCACCGCGATCCTCAGTGATATCCTCGGCTCCGAGGACCACAACGGCGACATGGACTTCAAGGTCGCAGGTTCCGGCGTGGGCATCACCGCTTTGCAGATGGACATCAAGATCACGGGTGTTTCCCGCGAGCTCTTGACTACCGCACTGGAGCAGGCTCGCAAGGGTCGTATCCACATCCTGCACAAGATGCTGGAAGCCGTCCCGGCGCCCAGTAAGGACGTGTCCCGCTTCGCTCCCCGCTTCGAATCGATCAAGATTCCCGGCGAGAAGATCGGCTTCTTGATCGGTCCTGGTGGCAAGAACATCAAGGCCCTGCAGGCCGACTACGAAGTCAAGGTCACCATCCTTGACGACAACGGCAACGTGCAGATCTTCGGCACCAACCCCGAAAAGGTGGAGGCTTGTAAGAATGCCATCAAGGCATCCACCGAGACCCCCGAGGTCGGAACCCGCTACAAGGGAACCGTGCGCAGCGTGCGCGACTTCGGTGCTTTCGTCGAGATCCTTCCCGGCGTGGAAGGCCTCTGCCACATCTCCGAGCTTGCTGACGGATTCGTCGGCGCGGTGACCGACGAGGTCAACGTGGGCGACGAGATCGAAGTCGAGATCATCGCTGTGGACGACCGTGGTCGCATCAAGGTCAGCCGCAAGATCATTCAAGCGGGTGCCGGCGGCGGTAGCGGCAGCAATGGGGGTGGCGAGGAGCGCGAGGAGCGTCCCCGTCGTGAGGAGCGTCCCCGTCGCGATCGCGATGAGCGCCCCCGTGGCCGAGACCGCGATGATCGCCCCCGCGGCCGGGACCGTGAGGAGCGCGAAGAGCGCCCCCGTGGTCGTGACCGTGATCGCGAAGAGCGTGACGACCGAGGTGACCGCGATGATCGCCCCCGTGGACGTGGCCGAGGCCGCGACCGGGAAGAGCGTGATGACAGCGGTGACCGCGAGGAGCGCCCCCGTGGCCGTGGTCGGGATCGCGAAGAGCGTGACGACCGCGGCGACCGCGACGATCGCCCCCGTGGTCGGGGTCGC
>JARGOW010000418.1 GCA_029212955.1 Planctomycetota bacterium
GAGCGTTGGATTTTTGGCGCCAGGCCTTAAAGATGGCCTGCCAATCCTCCTGGTTTTTGCCCTTGCACAGGTTCATGGCCAGGGGCACTTGCTCGTACTTTTCAAGCAGGGGCGAGATGTCCCGGGATAGATCGAGGATGACCGGGCCGCGTAAACCCGTGCGCGTGAAGATCAAGTCGCCCGTGCGCGCGATGCGTGCGTGCTTCGGCATGTCGACCTTCACGTGGGCCTTTCCAATGGTGTGGGCCGTGCAGCTGCCGGGCCAGGTTTCGAGGGTGGTGAAGGGCACACCCGCGGGGTAGCGCGGGGTGCAGCGCAAACCAAAACCCTCGGCGAAGGAGTATCCCTCGCCCGTGGCCCCAGACTTGGGCAAGGCCAGCCCCCCCGTGGCCAGCAGCAGTTTCTTGCCGTACAAGGTACCGCCGGCGTGCTCCACCTCGAAACCTTCGTCGGTGGCGCGGGTGTTGGTGACCTTGCAATTGAGCTCCACTTGAACTTCGGAGCGTTCGATCTCTTCCAGTAGGACGCGCAGGACGCTGACCGATTTGCGGTCGATGGGCCAGACCCGGAAACCATCCAAAACCACGGTTTCCAGGCCGATCTCGGCGAAGAACCCACGCAGCTTGGGGCCGCCCAATTCGGCCAAGGCCGGGCCCATGAAGCGCCCGCTCGGACCCACCCGCCCCATGAAGTCCTCGGAGGAAAGCGTGTTGGATAGATTGCAACGCTCGCCGCCCGAGGCCAACAATTTGATGCCCAAGCGACCGGACTGTTCGCAAATCAAGACCCGCTTGCCCAGGCGGGAAGCCGAGATGGCCGCAACGAGGCCGGAGGCTCCGCCCCCGATGATGATCAGGTCGTAGGTTTCCGGGTTGGATAGGGCGTGGGAGGCCATGGCGCCTACTCTATCGATTCGTGGGCGGGTTGCTGCTATTGTTGCGAAATGTCCACCACATATGAGCCTTGCGCCTATCTCGCCATGTTCGACGACGCCTGGGAGCATTCCTGGGAGTCCCTAAAGGAAGCCTTGCACGGGGTGGATGAGGCGGAGGCCGCCCATGTGCCCGCCGACTACGATGGCGAAGATCGCGAGGAGGGTTGGCCCGCTCCCGGCAGCATCCTTTGGCAGGTGGCACACCTGGGCCATTGCAAGGCCTATTACACCGCGTTGATTGCCAAGCGCGGGAGCACCCCGGGCAATCCGGACGCGGAGGCCCTTGTCCCCCGGGATAGTTTCGTGGAGCACCTGCGCGCTCTCCAGGAAATCCACGCCAATCAGCGCGCCGCTATCGCTGGACTCACCCAGGAGGACATGGAGCTGAAAGTTGGAAACGGCATGCTCCTCCCAGAATTCCTGTCCATGATCATTCGTCACGACATTTGGCACGCCTCCCAAGTCGCCGTGGCCCGCCGGGCTTGGCGCCGGTTCCATCGCTAGTCCTTGCCCTTGATCCCCATGCATTACCTGAGTGTTTTCCTCTTCCTTTGGGTCGGCCTGGCCGGCCCCGCCATTTCCCAGGAGCCGTTTCCCCATCGGAAAGCGGTGGATGCGTTGGTGCAGCCGTACTTGGATCATCGCCAGATGCAGGGCCTGTCCATCGGTGTGACGCACAAGGGCAAACAGTGGATCCTGCACTACGGCACCCGAGGAGAATCCTCCGGCGAGAAGCCCAACGATCGCACGGTCTATGAAATCGGATCCATCAGTAAAGTGTTCACCTCCTTGCTCCTGGCCCACGCGGTGGAGCAGGGGAATGTGAAACTCGACCAAAGCGTGGGGTCGCTGCTGCCCACCGTGGCCGAAAAAAATCCAAAGGTGGCCGGGTCGATCACCTTGCAGCAATTGTCCCAGCACACCTCGGGCTTGCCGCGCTTGCCCTTCAATATGAAGCCCGAGGATGCCAGCAACCCCTACTCGGGTTACGACCGTGCGCTTCTGGTGGAGTTGATGGAGCAGATTCGGCCCCAGCGGGATCCGGGTGAGGCCCAGGCCTACTCCAATTTGGCCGTGGGGTTGCTGGGGGATTTGCTCAGCGTCCAGGCGGAAAAGAGCTTTGCGGACCTGCTCGCCGGCACGGTCTTCGGGCCGCTCGCCATGGGGGATTCGGGCTTGTCCTTGGCCGCGGCCGAGGGTCGCACCTTCGCCGAGCCCCACGGTTCGGGGCTTTTTCCTGGACACAATTGGGACTTCGACTCCCTGGCCGGTGCAGGCGGGATTCGCAGCACCGCGCCGGACATGCTGCGATTTGCCAGGGCCTGGTTGCACCCGCCCGAAGGGCCTTTGGGGCGTGCCATGGAATTGGCCTGGAAGGGAAGCCGCCAGGGCAATGGGGACGAATTGGACATGGGTCTGGGATGGTTTTTGGCGCGCGACGGAAAGACGCGCTGGCACAACGGCATGACCGGTGGCTTCCAGTCGATCCTCTATGTGAACCGGGAGCACGACGCGGCGGTGATCCTGCTCAGCAACACGGCGGATTCCCAGGGGGACAAGCTGGGGGAAAAGGTGCTGAAAGTATTGCTGGGGAAGGAGGTCCCACCCACCGAAATTGAACCCGAACCCAAGTTTGATCCCAAGGAGTTACAGCGTTTGCCGGGTCGCTACCAATTGAATCGGGACACGGTGATCGAGGTGATCGTCAAGGAGGGACGCATGCAGGTGCAGTTCACCGGACAAACCGCACAACGCGTCTACCCCGAAGACTTGACCACCTGGAAGTACCGTTCGGTCAAGGCCAAGTTGACCTTCGACCTGGACAAGGGGGGACCTTGCTTGCAGGTGACTTTGCACCAAAATTGGCGATGGACCAAGGCCACGCGGATCCGGTGAGATCGCTTGGCTTGGGTCGGGTCGGCTAACGTTTGTCCTCGGATTCGTCGGAGATGCGCCCGAGGCGTTCGCTAAGAAAGCGTCGTTCCGGTGCGTTGTTGGCCAATTCAAGCGCCCGTCGATAGGAACGCCTTGCCCGGGGTCGCTCGTCCAAGCGCACGAGAAAATCGGCCAGGGTGGCGTGGTAGTAGAGATAGGAATCCAGAGTGCACGGGTCCACCCGTTCCTGCAGGCAGGCCAAGCCGGCAGCGGCCCCGCGATTCATGCACACCGCCACCGCCCGGTTGAGTTCCACCACAGCCGAGGGCTGCCGCTGCACCAGAATGTCGTAGAGCTTTTCGATTTGCGCCCAATCCGTTTCCTGGGACCGGGGGGCGTCCGCGTGCACGGCGGCGATGGCGGCTTGCAAGCAATAGGGCCCCGCAGGGGCTTGTTTCAAGGCCTGTTCCACGTGGGCCTTGCCCCGGGCGATGCCCTCACGATCCCACAGCGATCGGTCCTGATCCTCCAGCAAGACCAACCCATTGTCCGGGGAAATCCGGGCCATGCGGCGGGAGTCCTGGAGCAGCATGAGTGCGAGAAGCCCACGGGCTTCCGCCTGATCGGGCATCCATTCGGTCAATTGGCGGGCCAGCTCGGTGGCTTCCTTGGTGAGCTCAAGGCGCACGACCTGGTCTCCGGCCGTCGCGCTGTACCCCTCATTGAACACCAGGTAGACCTGGAGCACGCTGCTCAGCCGTTCGGGAATGTCCTTCGGTCCCGGCACGCGGTAGGGGATGGCCGCGTCACGTATCTTGCGCTTGGCGCGCACCAGGCGTTGCGCCATGGTCGGGACCGGTGTGATGTAGGCGCGGGCAATGTCCGTGGTGCTCAATGCACACAGGCTATGGAGGGTGAGCGCCACCCGGGAGGGCTCGTCCAATGCGGGGTGGCAGCAGGTGAACAGAAGGCGCAGGCGATCGTCGTCACCCGCAAAGCAGTCATCAGGTTCTTGCACCGGAGACTCCTGTGGTTGCAAGTGGCCGTCGGGGTGGTCGAGGCATTCCGGCGCCCTGAGCCGCATGGCATCGATCAGCCTGCGCCCGGCCACGGTTTGAATCCAGGCGCCGGGTCGGGCGGGGATTCCTTGCTCGGGCCACTTCTGCAATGCCGTGGCTAAGGCATCGGCGAGGGCATCTTCGGCCACGAAGAAATCCCCGCCGCAGCGTCCAAGAAGGCTCGCCAGGATCGAAGCGTGTTCCGCGCGG
>JARGOW010000419.1 GCA_029212955.1 Planctomycetota bacterium
TCCCGCAAGGCCAACGACGAAGGTAAGACCGACGTGCTTTGGCGCCCCGGCGGCCAGGAAGCCAAGTAGGGGAGCCCATGTTTTCGCTGATGTACGAGACGCCCAGCTCCTGGGTTCAAGACGTGGAAGCCCTGGGCACATTGACCCTGCTCTCCGACCACGCCCACTGCGAGCTGAAAGCCGCGGCCACCATGCAGGCCCTGGTCGCCAAGAACCCCACCTGCGATTCCATCGTGCGCACCCTGCCGCGCTTCGCCATGGAGGAGCTCGAGCACTTCGAAATGGTGGAGGCCCTGCTGCGGGAGCGTGGCGGCAAGTTGGCCGAACAGGACACCAGTCCCTATGCGGACGGTTTGCACAAGGGCTCACGCGCCAACCGCAAGAGCTTGCTACTGGACCGGTTGATCCTGTCCCACATCATCGAAGCACGCAGCGCCGAGCGCTTTTACCTGCTGTCGGAACACCTGCAGGACCGCGAGTTGGCGGAGTTCTTCGGAAGCCTCATGCCCTCAGAATCCGCCCACCGCATCATGTTCCTGCGCTTGGCGGAAGGCTTGTTCCCCGCCGAGGACGTTCAGGCCCGCACGGCCGAACTGCGCCAGATGGAAGCGGACTTGATCTCCAATCTGCCCTTTGAAGCCCGCATCCACTCGGGACCCAAGCAATAGTTATGGCCAGCAATATTGAAATGAAAGCGCGGGTGGAGGACCCGGTTGCCCTGCGCCAGCGTGCCTTGGCCTTGAACCCAAATGATGTCTATGTGCTCGAGCAAGTGGACACGTTCTTCCATTGCCAGACGGGTCGGCTGAAGCTGCGCCAATTCGCCGACGGCAGCGCCGAGCTCATCGCCTACCAACGCCCCAACACCCAGGGCGCCAGGGAATCGGTCTACTACCGCACTCCCACCGCCGACGGCGCGGGTCTGCTACAAGCCCTGACCGCATCCCTAGGCATCAAAACCATCGTGCGCAAACGCCGCGAGGTCATGCTGGTGGGCCAAAGCCGAATCCACCTGGACGCGGTCGAATCCCTGGGCGACTTCATGGAAATCGAAGTCGTCTTGGAACCCGACCAATCCGCATCCGACGGCGAAACCATCCTGGCCGACCTGATGCAGAAACTCGCCATCGCCAGCGAACACTGCATCGCCGGAGCCTACGCGGACTTCATCGAGTAGCGGAAGGGACATGCCGCCCCGCACTCTGAAGGGCAGAAGCGAGTACTGTTACTTCTTTTTCTTTGTGGCCTTTTTCTTTTTTGGCCGAGGCTTCGGAAGCGCGGCTTCCGTGACCCGAATCAATTCGCTGAACCAGTTGTGGTCGTCTAGGCCGCTGTCGATCAGAAAGCTGGGCTTGGCGCCGGGGTAGGCGGCGGCGTCGGTGGGTTTGACGAAGACCTGGCCGTCGCAGATGAGGGCCACGACCTTGTCATTGGAGTAGAGCGTGCAGCCGCCAAACATGTGGCGGAAACGAATGGCGCCGGCATCGTGGATCTGGTCCACCACGTAGTCGATGAATTCCTGGTCGTGGGCCATGGGATCAGGCCTCGTCCTTCTGGGTGGAGAAGTGGCGGTTGTCCTCGCTCCAAGCTGGCGCGTTGCGCACGGCATCCAGGACTTCGGCAACGGAAGTGACCACCGAATACATGGTCAGGTGGCGGGGGTCCATGAAGCGGTCCTGCACGCTGCGCTCGAAGAGCTCGATGAGCGGATCGTAGAATCCGTCCTGGTTCACGATGATGATGGGTTTCAGGTAGATGCCCAGGCGCTTGAGGGTGACCGCTTCCATCAGTTCCTCGAAGGTGCCGCAGCCGCCGGGTAGGGCCACCAGGGCGTCGGTTCCTTCCAGCAGCTTGGCCTTGCGGTCGGCCATGTTGTGGGTCCATTCGAAGGTTTGCACCTTGGGGTGGGCCCATTCCAACTCGCGCATGAAGTGGGGCATGATGCCGATGGGGTGGGATCCCACCGAGTGCACGCCGTCGGCCAGGGCGCCCATGGAGCCAATGGCCCCGCCGCCGAAAACCACCTGCACGTCGTGGCTGGCCAGGGTGGCGCCTAGTTCAAAGGCCGCGTCGCGGTAGGACTGGGGGGCGCGGGGACTGGAGGCGCAGTAGACGGTGATTCGCATGGGGGTGGTTGGGGTCGAAGCCACAGGGGAATGGGGATGCTACCACCCGGTGGGGCGTGGGGGCATCCCTTCCGGTTTTCGATGCGACGAAGGCCACATCGCTCGGGCCGGGGGCCTGAATTCGACTCGCCCACGCTTGAAGAGTTGGGATTCGGAGCCCAATTCTGTGTCCCCAAATCCCGCCCATGGCGTACTGTGCTCCCCGCCGGGGCGTCAGCCCGCCCCCTGCCCCAAGAACCATGAGAACCAAGAATCTGACCTTCCAGAACCGGAAGGGCTTACAACTGTCCGCCAAGCTCGAATTGCCCGCCGAGGGCGGTGCCAAGGAGTTTGCGCTCTTTGCCCACTGCTTCACCTGTGGCAAGGACCTGGCCGCCACGCGCAACATCAGCCGGGCCTTGAGCGCCCAGGGTTTTGGCGTGCTGCGCTTCGATTTCACGGGTCTGGGCAAGAGCGAAGGGGAGTTCGCGGACTCCAACTTCGCCGCCAATGTGGAGGACCTGCTCGACGCGGCTGCCTTCCTGGCCGAAGAGTACGAGGCCCCCTCGGTCCTGGTGGGCCATTCCCTAGGCGGCGCCGCTGCCATCCTGGCCGGGGCCCAGCTGGATTCCGTGCGCGGCGTGGTGACCATCGGTGCGCCCTCCACCCCGGATCACGTGCTGCACATCTTCCAGGATTCTCTGCCCGAGCTCGAAGCCAAGGGCCAGGCCGAGGTCAACATCGCCGGTCGCAAGTTCACCGTGGGCTCCGATTTCGTTGACGCCGTGCGCAACCACCGCATGGACAAGGTCGTGCGGGACTGGGGCAAGGCCCTGCTCGTGTTCCACTCACCCCAGGACGCCACGGTGGGCATCGAAAACGCCGCGGAAATCTACCAGGCGGCGTTGCATCCCAAGAGCTTCGTGTCTCTAGACGGCGCCGATCACCTGCTCAGCAACAGCCGCGATTCCCTCTACGTGGGCAACATGATCGCCTCTTGGGTCAGCCGCTATATCGAACAGGAAGTGGAACAACCCGAGGCCGAAGGTCACGTGGTGGTGAGCCTGGCCGAGCCCGGATTCACCTGCAAGGTCAAGGCCGGACCCCACCGCCTGATCGCCGACGAACCCAAGCGCGTGGGCGGCCTGGACATGGGCCCGGGCCCCTACGAATTCGTGGGTATCGGACTGGGCGCTTGCACCGCCATGACGATCCGCATGTACACCGAACGCAAGGGCTGGCCCGTGGATGAGGTCAACGTACACGTGGATCACACAACCGAAAAGGCCAGCACGCCGCCCCCCCCCGGTGAAAAAGCACGTGCGGTGGATGTCTTCGCCCGTCAAATCGAAATCCTCGGCGACCTGGACGACGAACAACGCGCCCGCATCCTGGAAATCGCCGACCGCTGTCCCGTGCACCGAACCCTCGAGCATTCCTCGGTGATCCGTACGGAGGAGTACCGGGCCTAACGAGGCCGCTTGGGGACGGCCCACCTTCTCGTAGCGGTCTCATCCATAGATCCCCGCAAGGGGCACAGCCAAACAAGGAGGGCGGGGACAACCATCGGTTGTCCCCGCTCTCTTTGTCATGCCTTCGATGGGAAGCCGCCCCGACCTAGAAAATGGCGCTCAGTCCATTGGTGAAGTTGGACTGACCCACGCCTGCGGGCGTGTCCCGGTACCAGGCCTGGAAGTGCCAGGTGTCACCGGCCATGATCGGAATCGGCACGGTGTCGGGGATCATGCTGGGCACATCGAATCCGAATCCCGTGGTGGAAGTTCCGGAAGCGTTGATCATGGTTCCTGCTGCGTCAAACCCGCCGATGGAGTTCATGGGAGTGCCGGGCACGTTGTATCGGTAGAACTGGGCGGTTGCGGTGCCTGCCAGGCAGAATAGACCGTTGCTGATTGCAACGCCCGGGGTGGCCTCGTTGCCGACCAGGATGTAGGCCAGGTTTCCGGGAACGCCG
>JARGOW010000420.1:0-3701 GCA_029212955.1 Planctomycetota bacterium
TGGTGGGTTGGCTTGGCCTCGTTTCCTTTGTCGGAACAGATGAACTGTTCGGCGCGAACCGCGTGGGTCACGCCGTACTGAAGGAAGCTGTGGAAGTGGCCAAGGAAACCAAAATCCAAGAGGCCAGCCTGCTTCAGATGCACGCTGAAGGCCTACGCGAAGCCAGCCGCCCCCGCGGTTCGGGCCGCGCTGCTTAGATACAGGCTCTGACGCCCTGCCGCGGATGGGGGGCAGGTCGGGTCCGAATCCCTACCCAAACAGTTCGCGCATGGACTTGGGTAGCACGTGGGGGACTCGGGGCTCGGCCTTGAGGTCGATGCAGGCGAGTTCGGTGGAGCCGGTGGCGATTTGGGTTTCGGTGGCGTCGCGCCAGATTTCGTAGACGAAGCGCACGGAGGCGGCGGTGATGCGGTCCACGGCGACTCGCACGCGGAGCTGGTCCTCGTAGTGGGCCGGGGAGCGGAAGCGCATGTCCAGTTTGCGCACGGGCAGGGCTAGACCGTCCTTTTCCAGCTGGCCGTAGGGCTGGCCGTGGCTGGCCAGGAATGCCGTGCGCGCTTCCTCGAAATAGAGCAGGTAATTGGCGTGGTGCACCACTCCCATTTGGTCTGTTTCGCCATATCGGACTTGTACTTGATGGTCGTAGTGCATGGGGGCGCTACACTACCCGCGCCGATGAATCCGAGCCAGCCCGTTGATCCGCCTTCTTTGCAGCCGTCCCCCCAGGCCGCGCCCACCCCGGGTGGGAAGCGCGTGTGGTGGGTAGCATGCGGGGCGTTGACCCTGCTCATGGCGGCAATTTGGGTATCCCTGGGCGTGGGTCGCAGCGAAGAGATCGACGCGATGCTCGCCCTGCGCGGAGCCCTGGCCTGGATGGGTTTGGGCGAGCCCCTGCCCGACGCCCAGCAATGGATCGTGGAGTTGCGCTGGACTCGCACCCTGGTCACGGCACTGGTGGGAGCAGGTTTGGCCTATGCGGGCGCGTTGCTGCAAGGGGTCTTCCGCAACGATCTGGCGGCCCCTTCGATCCTGGGTACGACGGCTGGAGCCAGTTTGGGCGCTTCGATCGCAATTCTGGCGGTGGGCGGTTATGGGGTGGAGTTCCTGGCGAGCATGGGACCCGCGCCTGTGCTTGTGATGATCGCGGCTTTCACGGGCGCAGCCCTGGTGACTTGGTTGGTGGCCATGTTGGGCCGCAGTGGTGGGCGCTATTCGGTACCGACTTTGTTGCTGGTAGGCATTGCGATCAACGCGGTGGTGGGTGGCATCCTGGCGGCCATGCAGTCCTTCGCGCTTTCCGATTTCGAAGTGGCCAAGGCCCTTTTCGCCTGGGGCTTCGGCCATTTGGATGACAAGGGTCCCACGGAGATCGGTCTGCTTTGCTTGGCCCTCGCGATCGGTGCCAGCATCATTCCATTCGTGGGCCGGGAAATGGACCTGCTCGCGGCCGGGGAAGAGGACGCACTGGCGTTGGGCGTGGATACCGGGCGGGTCAAGGCATTGGCGCTTTTGGCGGCGACCCTGTGCGCGGCTGCTTCGGTGGCGGCTGTGGGCCAGATTGCCTTCGTTGGCCTGGTAGTGCCCCATATCGTGCGTTTGCTCGCGGGACGCTCCTACCGAGATCTGTTGCCTTTGAGCCTGCTTGCCGGTGCCGCATTTCTACTTTCCGTGGATGCCAGCCAGCGTTGGCTGCTCGGCGACCTGCGGCTGCGGCCGGGTGTGACCCTGTCCCTGGTGGGTGGTCCTTTTTTCCTGGCGCTCCTGGTTGTGAACCGTAGGAGGATGTCCTCGTGGTAGAGACAAAGGACACCGTCGCCCTGATGGCAGCCAAGGAATTGCACTTCGCCTACACGTCGGAGGCTCCGATCTTGCGAGGCGTGGATTTGGAACTCCGCGCGGGAGAGTTGGTGGCCTTGTTCGGGCCCAACGGGGCAGGAAAAAGTACGCTTCTGAAAGTGATCGGTGGCTTACTTTCCCCTTCCCAAGGGTCCGTGCGAGTCGGCGGCGATTCGATCGACGGTTGGAGTACGCTCAAGCGCGCCCAGCACATGGCGCGCATGCCCCAGGGGTTGGATGCTTGGCCGGACATGAAGGTGGGGGATCTGGTTCGTGCCGGAAGATATTGCCACCGGCCCACGCGTTCCTGGCGCGGTTTGTTTATGACCGATGCGGCCCCGGGAGACCACTCGGCGGTACAGGCGGCTATGGAGCAAACAGGCACCTTGGACTGGCAAGATCGCAGTGTTCGCGAATTGTCCGGGGGCGAGCGGGAGCGCGTTCTGATGGCCCGGGCCCTGGCCCAGGGGTCTTCGATTTTGCTCGCCGATGAGCCCACCCGCAGTCTGGATCCGTCCCATCAATTGGAGGCGTTCGGCTTGCTCAAGAATCAAGCCAGTCAGGGCAAGGCCGTGCTGGTTGTGACCCATGACTGGAACCTGGCCAGCCAATTCGCTGATCGTCTGGTGTGCTTGGCCCAGGGGCAAATCGTGGCCGAAGGCACCCCCGAGCAGGTCCTCCGCGCGCCGGTTCTGGGCCCTGTGTTCGGCTCCCAGCTCCACTTTGGGACCCTGCCCCCGGGCTCGGATGGGGAGGCCCGACCCTTCGTGTTGCCCTGGTCGGGAACGGAAGCTTCCGATTGATCCAACAGGGCCCGTCCAGGGCCCGTAAGACTGGAAAAGGACTGGCCCCCCAAGCGCCCTGCCGGGTACAACCCTGGCTACGCATTTTGCCGCGAAGATCAATATGAACGCCACCCAGGACGCCCCGACCCCCAAAAAGACCCCCGAAGGGCGCTCGGGGGAGCCGCTCATCGCGGTCCTGTTGACCTGGTTCGTCCCGGGCGCAGGCCATTTTTATCTGGGGCGCCGCAAGTTTGCACTGATCGCATTCCTCGTGGTGGAAGGTCTGTACGCGGCTGGAATCGCCCTGTCCCACGGCATGTTCCTGGAATATCTGCCCGCGGAGATGCAGGGGCGCTTCGCGGCGGCCTTGACCCCCGAGGTTGGCAACCTGGGCGCGTTGCTGTACCACGTGGACGCCTATGGCTACGGCCTGGGTTTCCCGCGCACCTGGCCCACGTACATGGACCTGGGCACACTGCTCACGGCCATGAGCGGCGTATTCAATGTGCTGCTCATGTCGCGCGCCCACTTCGATGCGCGGGTCGTGGTGCGCAAGCCGGGCAAGCCCATCGGCCCCGCTCTCGCCGCTTGGTTGAGCCTGGCAATTCCTGGCCTGGGCCAGTTTCTGCAGGGTCGGCGCGGGCGCGGCATGCTCATCGCAGGGCTGCTGCTGACCTTGTTCCTTGTGGGAACCAGCCTGGCCGGCGGCACAAACCTGGATCGGGAGCGTCACTTCTACTATTGGGCAGGACAATTCATGTTGGGCGCCCCGGCGTGGGCCAGTGAATTCATCCACGGGCACGCTATCGCGTTGGAGATGCCCCTGCGAGTGGACGCGGGCATCGTGATGGGGTGCGTGGCGGGCATGCTCAATGTTCTGGTCATGCTGGATGCCTACGGATACAGCGAGGCCAAGCATCTGGACGTGGATCCTCCGCGTTCGGCCAAGTCCACCGGAGTCAAGGAACCCAAGGACGCACTGGCCCGGGCCGTGGCATCGGGCGAGACCCAAAGCACAAGCGAGGTGCAGGTTTGAAGGATTATCTGCTGCACTCGGGCCTCTTCTTCTTTGCTGGATCG
>JARGOW010000420.1:3711-4075 GCA_029212955.1 Planctomycetota bacterium
CGATCTCGTGCATGTTCGCCGACGCCGACGACAAAACGGCCATGAAGGCCTTTCCGCGCCGCTGGCTCACCTTTTTCGGTGGTTGCATTTTGGTTCTGCTGATCATGTTGCTCTTCGAGCACACGTTGGCTTCGGTCAAATAGCGCGCTGCGCAGGTCCGGGCCCTGCGGCTGGCTTGGCATGGGCGAATCGGGGGGGGGCAGGGGGCCGTCGCGTCGGGCGTTGGGGTGGATGCTGCCTGGTCCCGGTGTCATTGCCTGAGGGCTTGCTCAATACTGCTGGAGCAAGCGATAAAGGCCACCCGGGCCGCGTGTCACCAGGCCGGATAGTTCCAGCTGGGCCATATGTGCAAGTACCGCGGCCA
>JARGOW010000421.1 GCA_029212955.1 Planctomycetota bacterium
CTCGTGGAGTGCGGCGGTCGACATGCCCAATTCCTCCGCGATCCCATCCAAGCGGAAGAAGGCGGAGACCCAGAGTTCGTTGCCTGCGTCGCGATCGATACTCAACACATCGGCGATCGCGCGGCCTGCACGAATGATGCGTGTCAAACCTTCGCTGCCCACGCTTCCCCCATCGGGCATTTCGCCTTCCGGAACCTCGATGCTGCGTAGCACGGCTTGCTGGGAGGCTTCGGGGAATCCCCAATCCTCCATCATCAAGCTCGCGACTTCGGCATGGTTGAGGCCGAAGGCGCAACTCTCAAGCTTTGCCAATCGGGAGTCATGGAAGCACACATCCCAGCCCATGAAACGCTCATACCGCTCGGGGTACAGGCTTGCAAATGCGAGTTGGCCGATTCCAGCCAACAGCCCACAGGTGAACGCTTCGGCGGGTGCGAACACACGACGCTCGAAGGCGATGGTGCTGGCCGCCACAGCGGTGGCAAGCGAGCGGGACCAGAACGTGTGGTGATCCAGCCCCCCGCGATTGCCCTCGTCCTGGCCAACAAGGCTGAAGCCCAGGGCCAAAGATCGCAATGTCTTTGAACCCAGGCGCAGCGCAGCCTCTCTCACAGTCTCCACAGGGTTTTGCGCCCCGTTGATGGCGTTGTTCGCCAACTGAATGATACGACCCGACAGAGCCGGGTCCGCCATGACCGCCTGGATCAACTCCGCCTGGTCATAATCGTCCTCCTGGGTGATTTCCAGGATTCTGAGACCGATGGCGGAAGGGGAAGGCAGGGCGCCGGTTAACCGGAGTTCGTCGAAGCGTTGCTGTATCACTCGTTTTCTCTTGGGGAATGGAGAGAGGTTTGGACAGGGCTAAGCCGCGTCGCGTTTGGCTTCCAAAGTCGAGGCCGGAATACACCGGTTTCGACCTTGGTGCTTAGCCGCATAGACGGCTTCGTCCGCTCGCTTGAGCAGCTCATCGGGTGCAACAATGCCGGCGTTGTAGCTGGCGATGCCCATGCTCGCCGTCACAGAGCCCTTGTACCCACCGAATTCGGTTACGTGTTGCTCCAGAGCGACGCGGATTCGCTCCGCGACAACCATGGCCGAGGCCTCATCGGTGTTCTTGCAGATCACGAGGAATTCCTCACCACCGATACGGCAAGCTTCATCCGAGGTTCGCACTGCGTCCTGCATGACCTTGGCCGTTTCCTTGAGGACTTCGTCCCCCACGTCATGGCCGTAGGTGTCATTGACCGCCTTGAAGTGGTCCACGTCCAACATGACCAGGGAAATGTCGCGTCCGGTGCGCTTGACGGAAGCCCACTCGCTGCTGAGGCGTTTCATGGCATAGCGGCGGTTCGGCATGTTGGTCAAGGCGTCCGTCAGTGCGGTGGCGCGCAACTTGCGCGTCAACACCCCGAGCTCTTGGACCTGACTCATTACCGTGGCACGGTCTTTCTCCACCCTACGGTGCAGGGAACAAACCCGCAGGCCGGCCTTGATGCGCGCAGTGTCCACGGCTCGACTTTCCATTTGGTCACAGCCCAGCACGGTCAGGTACAAACCTTCTCCCTGGCTGTTCTTGCGGAGGCTGCTGCACAGCTCGATTCCATCCACACTGGGACAGTCCTGGTCCATGAGTACGATGTCGGCACCCCAGCGAAGGGTCTCCCGCAATCCATCGCGACCGTCGGTCTCAAAGCGTACCGTGAACGGCTCTTGGTTGAGTTCGGGGCAACCCTTGACTTGGGCGATGGCTGCGTCACCGACCACCATCAAACGGACCTGGTCCACCTGGGTTTCAGCCACCTGGCTGAGGGTCGGGCCCGCCTTTGCAGCGGGGGTATCGGCAGGGATATCCACCTTCAACTGGCCGGGTTGAGCGTTCTTTGCACCGTCCACCAGACGGAATACCTCGGTAAAGTTCTGACCGTTGCCCGTACCCACATCCAAACTGTCGCCCCAATTCACCCACTGCTTGGCGCAGGCGTTGCCGAAGGCAGTGAATGCACTGCGGTCCATCTTCAAGATGTTCTGTGCTCGCTCCAGCTCGGCGCCAATCGTCTTCCAAAGGAACGGATCGGTCATTTCATCGGCAACCAGGGCCTCGCCGATCCAATAGGCCATGCGCAGAACGCTCGCCAGGGAGTCCAGTTCGTTCAAAGTCTCCAGGCTGCGGCAAGCCGCATACTCCAAAGTCGCTTCCGAGAAAGTCTCGGGCAAACCCCATTCGTCCAGCATCAGTGATCCGATCTGGGGGTGGTTGATCTTGAACCGGCTCATTTCCTTGGGGAGTAGATCGTCCAAGGTTTGGGTGCCGTGCTCGGTGAGCAATGCGCTGTAGGCGTCGGAATACACGGACGCCAGGGCCAATCGACCCACGTCACCGATCAGGCCGCAGATGTACGCTTCCTCAGGCTTGCGAAGCCCGATGCGCGTGGCCAAGGCTTGGGCCACCACCGCATGGGCCAGGGATGCCGACCAGTATCCGTCGTAATCGAATGCCTTGCAGGAACCGGTGGTGCGTTCGGACACCAGCGAAAAGGCCAGCGCGAGGTTGCGGACCAGGTTTCCACCCAGCCGCATGATCGCTTCCTCCACTGTGGTCACCGGTTCAGTGGCCGCATTGGCCGCCGAATTGGCCAGCTGTAGGATTCGGCCGGTTAGGGATGAATCTGCCATGATAGCGAACCCCATATCCTCGGCGCTGTAGTCTTCACTACGCGTTAGTTCCAGGATACGCATACCTACGCCGGCAGGAGACGGTAGGTTGCCGCTAAGCTTTAGTTCTTCAAAAGTTTCGATGTTCACGACGCTATTGACTTTTTTTCTCTCGGGTTCAGATGCCAGCTCCCCAGCATCCAAGTTGGTAAAAATACTCTTCCTCATCCCCCAAACCTGACTCAGACACGGAACCCGGCCGCGTTCACTCCGATCCACAAGTACCTTGAGGGGGACCATTGGGGAGGGGAGAGCTCACAAAACCGAGCGCCGACCCGGACAAAGAGTCCGGTTGCTGGGGTGGCAGGATTGATATTGGGGATTGGTGTTCTTTTCGGTGCGCGGCGTTCAGGAACTGTTTCCAAACTCAGTGGCGGCACCCCGAATCTCAATTCAGTGCCCGCTACGAGACGGTTGGTATCTGAAATCCGCCCGAACCAGATTCACCCGGGCACCGGTGCCCCAATCCGACGCACTCTTTCTCCTAGAGATAGCTGCGACACACCCCAAAACTGCGCTCGGCCAAAAAAGAAACCCACGGGCCGGGGCCCGTGGGATTGCAAACTTCCCCCCGTGGGGATGCCTGAAGGGGGCGACTAGGAGCGAAGCTCCACGACTTTGAAGTAACCAAACTGACCCACAAAGCGAGTCACGAAATCCACGGCCACCTGCTCCAGATTGACTTCGCGCTCCAAATGGTCAGCCATGCGGGTCATCACGTTGGGCTCCAATCCACAGGGCCTGAATGTGTGAAACGCACCCAAATCAGTGTTTACGTTTAGTGCAATGCCATGCCAGGTCACCCAGCGCCGAACAGCCACTCCGATCGAAGCTACCTTCTGATCAGCGATCCAAACCCCGGTCTTGCCTTCTTCTCTCCGACCCTGGATACCATGGCTCGCAAGAACATTCATGACCACCTGCTCCAAGGATCGCAGGTACTTGTGCAGATCCCGCTCGCCCTCTTCCAACAACATGATGGGGTAGGCCACCAACTGTCCGGGACCGTGGTAAGTCGCCTCGCCCCCTCTTTCGACCGCCAACACGGGCACCGCCACACCGTCCGCCGCATCGGGATCCGACTTGCGGCCCATGGTTACGATCGGGTCATGCTCCACCAAAAGGAGTGTGTCCCCAATCCTCCCTTCAATCCTGGCCTTCAAACATCTCTGCTGAAGATCGTGGACTTCGTCGTAGGGGCGTCGCCCTAGGTGACAAATCTCGAGGGGTTGATTCATGGCGGACCCTCTCCCAAGGGTTGATGGGGTATCGTTTTGCATCGGATTGGCTTGATTCGCTGTCCGAGCGAACGGCGCGCGGGCCGTGAATGGGCTAGTCCCAGTTCCATTAGACCGGCTCC
>JARGOW010000422.1:0-1569 GCA_029212955.1 Planctomycetota bacterium
GATGCTCTTGGGGTCAGATCTAGAGCCGTGTGGGTACCTTTTCTGGGGAAACTAAGTACTATGAGTGCGACTCGGTATCCCGCGACTCGGTATCCCGACTCGGTATCCCGCTTCAGGTCAAAGGCCCAGCACAGCTAGAAGGCATCCATCACATGAAAGTACCGAGCCCGGATAACTTCAATCGTTTGTCGCAAGTGTGCCTGTAGGAGCTGAACAGCACGGCTTTGGTAGCCTTCGGACTAGCAGTGTTGATCTCGTTGCCGATGGAGAGCTAGATGTCGAAGCCGCTGAAGAAGTCGACTAGCAAGGGGGTGGCGGCTTGGGCTCCGATGAATTCGGGGCTCGGGGCGCCGGAGAAGTGGCCGATCCAGATGCCGATGGCGTAGTGGTCGTCGTGGCCCAGGGACCAGGCGTCGCGGAAGCCGGAGCTGGTGCCGGTTTTCCAGCAGAAGTGGTGGGCGTCGGGGCGGGCGGCTTGGATTCGGTGGCGGGTGGAGAGGATGGTGTGCAGGGATTCGCAGGTGCGGGGGGAGAGGACCGTCGGGCCGGAGGCGGGTTCGGCGGCTTGGTCGGCGTACAGGACCCAGGGTTTGAATTGGCCGTTGCGGCCCAGTGTGGCGTAGGCGTTGGTGAGGTCGATCAGGCGGACCTCGGCGGCGCCGGTGGCTAGGGCTAGGCCGGCGGCTTGGGCGGAGCCGGGGCGGAAGCGGACTCCGGCGCTTTCTAGGACTCCGATGGTTCGGGTTAGGCCCGCGAGTTTTGTGATACGCATGGCCGGGATGTTGAGCGAGCGGTGCAGGGCGTCGGTGGCGGTGACCATGCCGGAGAAGTCCCCGTCGAAGTTTTGTGGGCTCCAACCGGCGAGTTCCATGGGGGAGTCGTCGATCCAGGTTTCGGGGGTGGCCAGGTGGGCTTCGAAGGCGGTGGCGTAGAGGAAGGGTTTGAGGGCGGAGCCGGGAGAGCGCCAGGCGGTGGCGCCGTTGACTTGGCCGTCGATGGGGTCGCCCGGGTCCGCGGAACCGATCAGGGCGCGCACGGCGCCGGTTTCGAGATCGATGGCGACCAGGGCGATGTCGCTGCCTTCGGGCAAGCGCGCGGCGTGGCGTTCGACCAGGTTTTCGCAGCGTAGTTGCAGGGCCGAGTCCAGGGTGGTGCGTCCGCCGCCCGGACGCTCGGCGAAGGCCAAACGCGCGAAGTGCGGTGCCAGGACCGGGCGGGGTGCGCTTTCGAGTCTAGGGTTGGATTGGCCGATGTCCGTTGCCATAGAGGCTTCGAGCTGTCCAGTGTTCACTGCGGCGGCCAACACGGTGGCGCGGCGCGCACGGGAGCTCTCGGGGTGGCGGCGGGGATTGTGGCGCGTGGGGGATTGGGGCAGTCCGGCGAGCAAATAGGCCTCGGGGCGGGAGAGGTCGGCGGCGTGCTTCGCGAACAGTTCGAGCGACGCGGATTCGACGCCGCGGTGGTTGCCCACGTAGGGGGCCAGGTTTAAGTAGCGCTCTAGGATTTCATCCTTGGTGAGCAAGCGCTCGACCTGCAGGGCGCGGAAGGCTTCGATGGCTTTTTGGGCTA
>JARGOW010000422.1:1614-4071 GCA_029212955.1 Planctomycetota bacterium
GCGCTTGTGGTTGCCGCTGCGCATCTTGACCCACTGCATGGTGATGGTGCTGGCGCCGGAGACCGTGCGTCCACCGAGGATGTTCTGGCGTAGGGCGCGCAGGATGGCGAGGGGGTCGACGCCCAGGTGATCGCGGAAGCGTTGGTCTTCGACCGCGATGGTGGCTTCGATCAGGGCTGGGCTGATGGCGGCCAGGGGCACGGGCTGGCGCCATTGTTCTTCGTCCGTGAGCAGGATCTGTACGGGGGCGGTGTCCCTGGCGAAGAGTCGCGGACTGGTGGGTGGCGCGGCGAGCAGTTCCTTCGGGAATGGGTAGGCGGCGTCGAGGGCGAAGAAGGTGACGATCGCGATGATTGGGGTGGCGATGGCGCAGAGAAGTCCGCGCCGGAGCCATTTGCGTCCTGGGGAGACCGCGTCGGAGTGGCGACTGTCGGGTGTGACACCGCCAGGTACGGCTTCAGGAACCCAACCATCATGCCTTTGAGAAGGGCTGCCCTTGGCGGGGCGGCTCTTCTCGACATGCTGGTTGGGAGTCTGACGCCGTATCCTCATTGTTTCGAGGGGCGTTTCACGCTGAGGGATCCGGGGGCTCCCAAGGAGCCATAGCCTGGGTCGTACATGGACGAGGCCTGGATCGGCGGCACCGCGTACTCACCGGCCAGGGTCGCGCGCAAGTTGTAGCGGAAGGTGGCGGCGGACCGTCGAGCGCTGGCGAAAATGACCACCCGATCCTCGCGGAATTCCACGCGATCCGCCCGGGAGGAAACTTGCCCCACGACCTGGGCCGAGTTGGACAGGCGTGGATTTTCCACTTCGAGTCCTGCGGGCAGGGCATCGACTATGGCCACGTTGGGTAGGTTCCAACCCTTGGCCTGGGGCGTGCAGGATAGCTCAACTTCGACCTGGATGAGATCGCCGACGTGGAGCGCCTGGCCCGGGTCGAGCTGTTTTCCGTCCACGTCGAGCAGGCGTCGGCGTACGATCAAGTTGTTGTCATAGGGCTCGACGGGGTCGCTTGGCATGCCTTCCACGTCGACGACCACAAAGGCTTGACCCTCCCCTTGAACTTGGAAGGTCAAGGGTTGGCCCGCGAGTTGTTTCGCATTCAATTGGAAACGCGAGGTGCGCCCAGAGTCGAAGGCGAAGCTCTCGCCCGACCCGGTAAGGAGCGTGCCCGTGAAACTTTTTGCGGCGGGTTGAAGGGCCTGATAACGGGCCAGGGCGCTGAGGGCGGAGGCGTCCTCCAGTGTGCTGCTCCAACGTCCGTTCTCGCGGGCTTTGTTCAGGCGGTTGGCCACGATGGGGATCCAAGCGTGGTCGGGGTCCAGGTCGATCAGCGTACCCAGTAGGGCACCCTCCTGGCGAATCTGGGAGGTCAACCGCCCGTTGAAGGTACGCCGGCACACCAGGTTCAAGGTGTCGGAACCCAGGCAATCCAGGGCGCGATCTCGGCGGCCCAATTGCAACCATGCGGAAGCGAGGTGGGCGCGCCCCGCCATGTCCAATTCTGACAGGCGCTCTTGGATGCGCGTCATCCAACCCTCGTGGGGACGGCCGAAGGCTGCAAGGACCCGGCAAATGAGGGCTTGGTTTCCCAGGGTTTCTTCTCCCTTGCGGAGCTGTCCGGCCAGGTAGTCCATGAGAGGTTGGGTCAAGGACTGGGGCACATCGAAACCCGCGCTGCGAGCTTCCACCAGGAACCGGGCCGCGTAGGCGCTGCCCCAAACCGCTGGCTTGGAATCGCCGATCCAATAGGACAATCCGCCGCTGCGAGTTTGCATGGCGTGCAGTCGATGGATGCCCGCGCGCACCATGGTTTGCACCACATCCGCATCGCTGGAACCTTCGAGCAAGGCGCCGGTATTCACCAGGGCGAACAGTCGACTCGTGGTTTGCTCCAGGCACCCGTGGGGATACTCCATCAGGGCGCGCAGGGCGGGTCGAAGTTCGATTTGGCTCGTACCCGAGATCTCTACCGTGGTGTGCAGATCGTGGGCTTCGAATCCCAGGTGGGGGGCGAAGCTCGTGGTGCCGGTGGCATCCACTTGCAAGAGTTGGGTTTTTTGGTGCAAGGCCGCGGCAGGACGTACTTGGAACTCGGCGTCGATCGCTTCCACAGCGCCGCCATGGCTGGCGCGGATTTCTAACCGCGCCAGGCCGGTTTCGGGGGTGGTGGCCTCAAGCCATAGGGTCTTTTCCTCGCCGGCTTTCAAGTCCACGGGCGCGCTCCCCGATTCCAGGTTCAGGGTCACTGGGCCATCAAAGCCCGACTCCAGTGTGACCGACATGGGGGCGTCGGTCGTATTCAAAACCTTCACCGGAATTCGGAAGCGATCACCGGCCGTGGCGTAACGCGGCCAGGTTGCGGTGAGCTGCAAATCCGTGGCCAGCTCGATGCGTTGCTCGTGGCATGCGTAGGAGTCGCCTTCGACCAAAACCGCGCGCAGGGTGACAGCC
>JARGOW010000423.1 GCA_029212955.1 Planctomycetota bacterium
GCCATGCGGCTGGTCAAGCTCGGAAACAAGTTGCGTGAGCTCGACGAACTCGGCCTGGCGGAGCGAGCTTCCACGCGATTGCTGGTGGATGCGGCACGGTTGATCTCCTCCGGAATGGCTCCGCGGTTGGCCTGCAAGGCCGCCATCGTCGAACCCCTTTCGGACGACGCCGAGATCCTAGAAGCCCTCGGCGAAGTGGTTTCCCTGGCGTTCTAGTCCAAAGTCATGGCCAAGAAATCCCATAAGCCCGCCCCCGCCATGCGGAAGGAGGCCATCGCAGAACGTGGGCCCAGCCTGCACTTGGATGTGATCGAGGATGTGTTCCACTCGTTTTGGAAACGACGCAATCCTGCCCGGGGGGGATTGGCCAAGGATGCCAGCGGACCATTCGCGAACCAAGCTGCGCGGTTCCGCGAACATGAATCCGCCCTGGTTGCAGTGGCGAGCACGTTTGCGGGTCACCGGGTCGGCATTCGGCCTGCTGAGGTCGCGGGAGGAGTCCTATCGAAAGTCCTTCTCCTGCCCCGCTTTGTGGCGCTCGGGCCCGTAGCCAGGGCCAATCTAGATCTACTCTTTGTCCGCGCTGCCATTTCAGGAGCCACCCTTGCTGTCCCCATGGAACGCGTTGGTTCCCAAGACGAAGTTTCCATTCTCACCTATGCCATCCACTGCGCACGCAGCTTGGCCTCCGAGTATGAGGGGTTTCACGAACGTGTTCGGAGCGCAGCCGCCCTGGAGCGATCCACACGCCCCGGGGACCAGGACCTTCCACCCCACGAACGCCCACTGGAACGCTTGCGAAGGGCAGCCCTATCCGAACTGGCCACTCTCGGCGAACCCGGCTCCCCAGGTACTTTCGAGGCCGCCGTGGCAACCTATCGCAGCCTTCCCACGCATGCTCACATGCCCCCAAAACGCTCATTCTTTCACACGCTGATGCGCAGCAAACCTCCCGCCCCTATCAGCCCTGGCCCGTTGCTACTACTAGGCGGCCCCTTGACCCCGACCGATCGCGAGGATGCTCTCCAGGCCAGTTCCGATACGGATTCGAGCGCACAGGAGGACGCTACCGAACAAGAGGCTCCCGTACGGGACCACGTCAATCAAGTCAACGTGGATGAGGAACCTGAAAAGGAAGAGATGCCCAGCCACTCCTTCGAAAAGATCGACTTCGCAGAGAACTTCGACGGTGGCATTCGCAAAATGGATGGCGCCGACGACATGGAAGAACAGGCCGACTCTTTGGATGGGGTCGACTTGCGTGAAATGATCCGCGGAGGACCCGAAGTGGCCACCATCTACAACGCCGAAATCGGCGATGTGGGCGAGATTCCCGACGTGGAAGGCGTGCACTCCAGCGAAAAGGGCATCACCTACGACGAGTGGGACCACGCTGCGAAGACCTACCGCAGGGATTGGGTCACTTTGTATCCCACCCAAATCGATGCCCGCTACCCCGGGTTTGGAGCCGGTCTCAGTCGGAATCTTCAAGGCACCTCGCGTCGCGCGCTCTCCGCCCTGGAGATTCGGCGGACCGAGCGAATCGCACGCAATCGCCAACTTGAAGGGGACGACATCGATCTGGACAACGTGATCGAAGAGTACGCGGAACGCTCCAGGGGCGGTTCGCCCCCCGGCCGACTGTATGTGCACTCCCCGCGCCTGGAACGTGACGTTGCCACCTGTGTCATGCTCGACCTGAGTTACTCGGCAGATAGTTGGGTGGAAAACCAGCGGGTGTTGGATGTGGAATTGGCCGCAGCCTGTGTACTGGGAGAAGTCGCCGATCACCTGGGAGACCAACTTTCCATCCAGGCATTTGCCAGCAACACGCGCAACATTTGCCGGTTGTGGACTGTGAAAGATTGGAATGACTCCTGGAGCACAGGCCGCGCACGATTGGGCGCACTCAAGCCCCAGGGCTACACGCGCATCGGCCCAGCGATTCGCCACGCCACCGCCGTACTATCGAAACATCCCGCCCGAAAAAAGCACCTGATTTTGATCACCGACGGGAAGCCCACGGACTTTGACCGATACGAAGGCAGCCACGGCGTCCACGATGTGGCCTGGGCTGTACGTGAAGCCCGTCGCACCCAAGTCCGTGTGCACGCCCTCGGAATCGATCCTCGCGCTGCATCCATGCTACCGGCCATGTTTGGCCCGGGGGGCTGGAGAATCCTACGGCATATCGCCGACCTGCCCGACGCCCTGGTGGAAGCCTATGGTTGAGATCGCAGAAACGGAGGGCGCGAATAAAGGCAAATGGTCCCTTCCGGGGGACGCTGCCTGGTGGATGTTCCTCACGGCTGAATTCAGCACCCTGTGCATGTTCTTTGTGGTTTTCGCGTTCATGCGACATGCCAGCCCAGAGGAGTTCAAGGCCGCCCAAGGTTTGCTCAACCCGAGACTTGCCCTGGCCAATAGCTTGATCTTGATGACCAGTGGGTATTGCATGGCCCGGTCCCTACACCGCCTGCGTCAGCCGCAATCCCAGGGCTCTCATGCGCGGCTATGGATTATCGGGGCTGCCCTTCTAGGCATTGTTTTCGTCGGCATCAAATCGGCCGAGTACGCCACCAAGCTGGAACTAGGCCTGTCCTTTTCTTCGGGCACGTTCTGGTTCTTCTATTACTTTCTGACGGGCTTCCACTTCCTGCACGTGCTGCTTGGTATTGGTTTCCTGCTGTGGATCGCTGCTCGAATAGGCAGAGGGCCCGTTGCCCACGAATTGCAGGTCCAAGCCGAATCCTGCGGGGCGTTTTGGCACATGTTGGACCTGGTCTGGATCCTCCTCTTTCCCCTGCTCTACCTGCTATGAACGAATCACAATCGACCGCGGCGACTCATGCTGGGGGCACCCGAGGAATCACTTTGGCGTGGATTCTTCTGATGGCCTTTTCCCTGCTGAACTACTTCCTGGCGGAAAGCTGGGTCACTGGAAAGCAACTTGTCATCGTCGTGCTGAGCGCTTCGCTGTTCAAGCTCGTACTCGTGACCGGCGCCTTCATGGAGCTGTGGTCCCATGGCCGCCCCTATTTCTATATTGGCAGCGGCCTCTTTGTGCTCACGACAGGACTCATTGCGGGCGCCTGGTAACCAAATCTGGACGACTGCCAGGTCAACCCACGGTCCAAGTATCGTTCCCGAAGATTTCTTCGCCGTCCATGGTGACGGTATCGGTGAGGACGAACACGTCCACGTGTTGGCGGGCGTGTTTCTTTTTGATTTGCGGTTTGTTGTAGGCGGAGTGTTTGGCGCCTAGGGACAGGTGGACTCCGCACATGCGTTCGTAGGAGCCGATGTCGGTTACAACCCGGGATTGGGTGAAAGCTCTGTTCAGGCCGAAGCCCAATTCGCGCAACCAAATCACTTCCTCCGCCTCGCGGATGCTTTCCAGCACCCGGTCAAACGCAGGGGTTGAGTTTTCGGTCCCTACCACCTGGCCACCTTCCACAATCAAGGTAATGGGATGTTCGGGGCGATTCACGGTGAAGTCCATGTCTCCAAACAACGAGATGACCACGCGGCCATGCACGGCTTCTAGATCGGTGGACTCGGTGAAGACCTCCCCGATGGGATACTGACCACCCACGTTGGCCATACCCGTGTAATCCCCCACATTCAGCTTGGGAGGTTCGAAACCCGCAGGGAATACCAACCGCTCTCCACCGCTGTGCACCACCCCCTCCTGGGCCCCTTCGATTCTGGTTTTGAGAGCCGCGCCCATGCCCCGGAAGTACTGGGGGTCATAGGCCAGGGAATCGATATAAATCAGGGCTTCGTCCCCTGGCATACGCATCAAGTGGGGATGCTCCACCACCTTCAACTTGCGTTGGAATAGCTCCAAACGAATGCGCCAAGCCGCCAATTTGAACTTGGTGGATTGAATCAAAACAACACGGTCACCGGGCTCCAAGATTTCAAACGCCGCCAGAATCGTCTCGTGCGGGGTGCGGTCGAAATGCATGAAAGTCGCTTCGGGTAAGCAGCGTTGGTAGGCCTGGGCCAAGGCCACGGACAACTCACTTTCCGAGTCCCAAACGACCACGGTGGCATGCTCCTCC
>JARGOW010000424.1 GCA_029212955.1 Planctomycetota bacterium
CCAGGCCACCGTCGGGGTTGCGCACGATGCGGCCCTCCCGCGGATAGGCCGTGATCAGTTTGGGCAGCGAGCGCCGGATCGGATCCCCGTCGACCGTTTCCACCAGCTTGGGAAGGCGCGTCCAGGAACTGTCCAACAAGAGCAGGTCGTGGCCAGCATCCGCAGGGCTGAGCTCCGGGCCCTCATGATGCAGCAGTATGCGGCCTGCCCCATTGAGGCGCCGGTCAGAACTGTAACGCCGGAACTCGATGCCCTCGGTTCCACGCAGAGGCATGAGGGAGCACTTCTTTGCCGACTCTCGGTAGTCGCGCAGGATGAGAACGTGGGGACAGGGCATGGGGATCAAGATAAGCGTGGCTTGAGCGTTCGACAACCGGTATACGGCGTCAGACGCCCTGCCACCCATCGCCGGCAGGAAAGTGCCAGACAAGAAAGAGTCCGGAACCAAAGGTTCCGGACTCTTTTTAGTGCGGCACTTTCCTGCCGGCGATGGGTGGCAGGGCGTCTGACGCCGTATGCCCGGCAGCGATCCGGGCGTATGGATTAGCGCGCGTAGTGGGCGTATGCCTTGTTGGCATCGGCCATCTTGTGCACGTTCTCTTTCCACTGAACCGAGGTGCCGGTGCCGTTGTAGGCGTCGACCAATTCCTCAGCGAGGCGGATGTGCATGGGCTTGCCCTTCTTCTTGCGACTGTTGTCGACCAACCAACGGATGGCCAAAGTTTGCTGGCGACCGCGCTTCACTTCGCGGGGAACCTGGTAGTTGGCACCACCGACACGCTTGGAGCGAACCTCGACCTGGGGGCGGGTGTTCTCAACGGCCTTGGTGAAGATCTCCACGGGGTCTTCGACCTCGGGAAGCTTCTTCTGGGCCAACTCGATGGCATCGTAGAACACGCGTTGCGCGGTGCTCTTCTTGCCGTCCAGCATGACCTTGTTGATGAGCTTGGATGCCAGCAGGGAGCCGAACTTGGGGTCCGGCTTCGTGAACTGGGTGGTGGATTTGAAATTACGGGGCATGTCGTTTCTCTGCTAGGGGTCGCCGAAGCCACCCACAAGTGTTTACTTCTTGGGACGCTTGGTTCCGTACTTGGAGCGACTCTGCATGCGACCGTCCACGCCGGAGGCGTCTTGGGTGCCACGGAGAATGTGGTAACGCACACCGGGAAGGTCGCGGACACGACCGCCGCGGATCAGCACCTGGCTGTGCTCCTGGAGGTTGTGGCCTTCACCGGGGATGTACGCGGTGACTTCCTTGCCGTTGGAAAGACGCACACGGGCGATCTTCCGAAGCGCGGAGTTCGGCTTCTTGGGCGTCTGGGTCTTCACCTGAAGGCAAACACCACGCTTGTGGGGACACGCGTCAAGCACGGGCGACTTGGAGCGCTTGATGGGGGTTTTGCGGCCCTTGCGGACCAGTTGATTGATGGTGGGCATCTTGATTCGTTTTCGCTGCACCCCGCCCAGGTCCAACGGGATTCCTGGGATGAAGGGGGCGTGAGATTCTAGTCACGGGGAGGCTGTGGTCAACCCCGATCCTGGGTTTCGATCCACATCCTTGCTTCGAATCGTGGGCGCGCGGGCCTCCAAACAGGGTTGGAGATGGCGGGCTTTGGATTCTGGGCTCGGGTGTGGCTCGGGATGTCCCCTCCCCCACACGCGGGGAAAGGGCCTGAAAGGTTGGTTTAGAGGGGGTCGTCCCGCAGGGGTGCATCCGGCTCCGCTGCCTGCTCCATGGCGGGCGGCGGGGGGATTTGGATGTCCGTCATAGGGTCGACCACCGGGGGCGTCATCACATCGTCCGTCCCAGTCGGGGACAGGCTGCCGGCCAGCGGATCCACGGAACCGGCCAGCAAGGCCTCCATGTCCGCGTCCAGGCCACCGCCCATTCCGACCGCGCCGGAACCCGTGCGGATCTCGCCGAAGTCGATGTTCTTCTTGACCCGGGTGCGGTAGTGCTCGCGGAAGCCGGTACCCGTGGGCACCATGTGCCCGAGGATCACGTTCTCTTTGAGTCCGACCAGGTAGTCGCGCTTGCCCGCAAGAGCCGCCTCGGTCAACACCTTGGTGGTTTCCTGGAAGGAAGCCGCCGAGATGAAGGAGTCGGAGGACAGGGAAGCCTTCGTGATACCGAGCAGCAAGGTTTGGCCGGTGGCCGGCTTGCGACGCTCAGCACGCAGACGCTCGTTCTGCAGGCGGAAGCGATGCTTGTCCACCACCGCGCCGGGCAGGAAGTCCGAGTCGCCGGGATCGTTGACTTGGATCTTGCGCATCATCTGGGACAGGATCGTTTCCACGTGCTTGTCGTCGATGGGCACAGACTGGCTGCGATACACGTTTTGAATCTCGCGCATGAGGTACTCCTGCACCTCTTCGTCGCCGCGGATTCGCAGGATATCGTCGGGGTACAGGGGACCGTCGACCAGGGGCTCGCCGGCGCGGACCTCGTCACCCTTGTGCACGCGCAGGTGCTTGCCCTGGGGCACGGAGTGCTCGACTTCCTCGATGACTTCGCCGTTCGGGCCAAGGGCCTTCACGATGATCGTGCGCTTGCCGCGCTTGTGATCGCCGAATTCCACGACGCCGTCGATCTCACTCATGATGGAGGGATCCTTCGGCTTGCGGGCTTCGAATAGTTCGGTCACACGGGGCAGACCGCCTGTGATGTCCTGGGTACCGCCGGCTTCGCGGGAGGACTTGGCGAGCAGCTCGCCCTGTCCGATCTTCGCGCCGTCTTCGACCTCCAGGTAAGCCTTTTCCGGAACCGGGTACATTCCAAGAACTTCGCCGTCCTTGTCCTCCACCACGAGTTGCGGGTGCAGGTCACCCTTGTGCTCGATGACCTGGGCGCGTTGGGTGCCACGGCGGGAGTCGCGCTCCACGCGCAGGGTCTTACCCTCCACAAGGTCCTCGAAGCGGATCTTACCGGCAAACTCGGAGATGATCGGCACATGGTGCGGGTCCCAAGTACAGATGTTGTCGCCCGCTTCCACCTGCTGCCCATCCTGCACGTCCATGACGGCACCGGTGGGAATCGGGTAGCGATCGATTTCGCGGTCGCGGTCGTCGAGCAAGGCCACCTCGCCGTTCCGGTTCAGAACGATGAGCTCCTTGCCCTTGTTCATCACCGCACGCAGGTTCTGGAACGACACCTTACCGGCGCGCTTCACCTTGCGGGTGGTCTCCTCGACGGAACGACTTGCCGTACCACCGATGTGGAAGGTACGCATGGTCAGCTGGGTACCCGGCTCACCGATCGATTGGGCGGCGATGATGCCGACGGCCAAACCGCGCTCGCCAAACTGGCCGCGGGAAAGGTCCATACCGTAGCAGCGGGCGCAAACACCCAGGGGCGCTTCGCAGGTCAGGGTCGAGCGCACGCGAATCTTCTCGTGACCCAACTCCTCGATGCGGGCGGCGATGTCCTCGGTGATCAGTTCGTTTTCGCGAACCACCACCTCGTCCATGACCACGTCCATGATCGTGTCGCGGGCCGTGCGGCCGCGGATGGCCTGGGCCAGGGAAACCGCAACGCGGTCGCCCTTGAAGACGATAGCCTTGGTAACGCTGCCCATGGCACCACAGTCTTCGCGGGTGATCACCACGTTCTGGGCCACGTCGGTCAGCTTACGGGTCAGGTATCCAGCGTCAGCGGTCTTGAGCGCCGTGTCGGCCAGTCCCTTCCGTGCACCGTGGGTGGACGAGAAGTACTCGAGCACTTTCAGGCCTTCACGGAAGTTGGCCTTGATGGGTGTCTCGATGATGTCACCGGAGGGCTTGGCCATCAGGCCTCGCATTCCACCCAACTGGCGAATCTGGTCCACGCTACCACGCGCACCGGAGGTCACCATGCAGTAGATCGGGTTGACGCGCTTGGTCACCTCGTCGAAGTCGGTCTTAAGCACGGCCATCAGGTCGAGCCCCACCTTCTCACGGGCATGTGTCCAAAGGTCGATGATCTTCAGGTAGCGCTCGCCATCGGTGATGACGCCGCGGTTGAAGGTGTCCTCAATCTTGTCGATCTCAGCCTGGGTTTCCTCGAGGATCTCCGGCTTGGA
>JARGOW010000425.1 GCA_029212955.1 Planctomycetota bacterium
AGACCGTGACAACCCCGGGGACGGCCGGCGGACAACGAGGCTTCCACCACATCGAACAGTAGACTGCTCTTTCCACAGCCCGAGACCCCGGTGATGGCCACCACCCGGTTCAGGGGGATGGAGGCATCCCAACCGGCGAGATTGTTGGCGTGTACACCCTCGAAAACCATGCGGGTCTCCGCGGAAGGCCTCGACGCCGGGGCCCGCGAAGCCCTGCGAAGGGCCTCCGCCGTTGCTCCCTTCCCTTGCCAATAGGACTCCATGGCACCTTGAAACTCAATGTTTCCGCCCTGGCTGCCAGCACCCGGACCCAGCTCGATCCCATGCTGCGCCGCCCGTAGAACCTGGCCCCTGTGGGAAACCACAACTACCGTATTGCCGGCCTCCTGAAGCGCTTGGATGCGCGCCATCAAACGCTGCACATCCCTGGCGTGCAATCCCGTACTCGGTTCATCCAACACCACGGTCATGCCGCTCAAACCCGAGCGCAGGACCCCGATCAATCGCAGTCGCTGCAACTCCCCTTCGGAAAGGCTTTGGCTCGAACGATCGAGTTGCAGGTGCCCCAAACCCAGGTCGCACAGGTCTGCGACCCGGGGCTCCAAGGAAGCGAGGATTGATTGCATGGCCTCGCGCTGGGCTCCTTTCAATTCCATGGAGCGAAGCTCGGACATCACCCGTTCCAATGGCATGGCCATCAGCTCCGGCAAGGTGCGTTCCCCCACACGCACCCGGGCCACCTCCGCGCGCAACCCGCTTCCCGTACAGGCATCGCAGGGCTGGTCGGCCAGGGGGGCGGCCCACTCCGCCGCGGCCTTGCTTTGCACTCGACGTTTGGCTTCCTGTTCGACCAGGGCGCACAAACCCAGCCAGGGCCCATCGAATACGTGTTCACCCGAGCGTCCCCCGCGGGAATAGTTCCAAGTCACGTGGTAGCTACGATCCCCACTGCCTTGCAGGGCTAGGTCCCGGGCCGCCGGGGTCAAGTCCTGGAACGGAACGCTCCAATCCACTTCGGGCCCCGCCGCCTGGAGCGTGGCCATGTACTGCCCATCGCTTTCCCCGAAAAACTTGCCCGGCCGCGTCGCGCCCATGGCTCCCTGCCCCAACGGTCGTTCAGGGTGGCTGATCAAGAGGTCCACATCACAGCGCGCCACGGTCCCGAGACCCGAGCAATGCGCGCACGCGCCCAGGCCTTGCTCCGCGCTGAAGTGCCCCGCGGTCAGGCCGCAAGGTTCCCCTTCCAAGGTGCCCATACGCGCGAACAGCAAACGCAAGAGGGGCCCGACTTCGCTCTGGGTGGCCACCGTGGAACGCCTTCCCGCACGGGCATCCCCCTGGCGCAAGGCCACCGTTGGGGTCAATCCCTGTGCGCTCTCCAACTCCGGCTTGGGCAAACGGCGAATGAATCGACGCACCTGGAAAGGCAAACTCTCCGAGAACCTCCTCCATGCTTCCGCAGCTAGGGTGTCGAAGGCCAAGCTGCTCTTGCCCGAACCCGAAGGACCCATGAGCCCAATGATTTGGCCATGGGGAAGATCCACATCCACCTTCCGCAGGTTGTGGGTTGCCACCCCGCGCAACCGAATGCTGTCGGGAATCACCGCGGGCTTGCGCACGTGGCCGACCTGACTCAAGGGTGCATAGTCCAGTTCCGGATTCGGCGTGGTTTGACCATCACGCACCAGGGTCTTGCCGTCGGCAGCCGCCCAAAGGTTTCGGTGATGGGAGATCGCGATCACCGTGTGACCTTGATCCACCAGGGCATCGAGGGCGCGCACAAGCAAAGCCACGTCACTGGGGTGCAAACCCCGGTCCGGCTCATCGAGCATCAGAATACTGGGGACCACTCGCTCTGCACCCAACAGGGTGGCTAGCTTGATGCGCTGGGATTCACCGCGGCTCAAATGATGGATGGGCTGGCCCAGGGACAGATAGCCGAGGCCCAGGGTTTCCATGGCTGCACACAGCCGATGCAAGGCAGGCTCGGTTTCAAAGAACGCCAAAGCCTCCGAAACCGAAAAGGCCAATACCTCGCCAATGTTCTTGCCCCCCCGCCGAACCTGGAGCGTCTCCGGGCCATAACGACTTCCGCCACAGGCTTCGCACGGAACCTCCACATCCTGCAGCAGGTGCAAACCCATGCGCGTCACGCCCAAACCTTCGCAGGTCGGGCAGCGTCCGTCCTTGTTGTTGTAGGAGAATCGCCCCGCACCCCAACCGCGTTCGCGCGCATCGTCGGAATTCGCGAACCATTTTCGCACGCCATCGAAAAGGCCCGACCAAGTGGCCGGCGTGCTACGCGGAGTGCGCCCTAAAGGGCGCGCATCGACCGCCTGGACCTTACCCTCGGGGACTCCGGTTAAATCCCCAAAAGGTCCCGCGGGCTGCCCATTCAACGCAGGTAGCAGGGTTTGAAACACAAGCGAACTCTTGCCCGCGCCGGAGGGACCCACGACCACGTGCAAGGTCCCCTGGGGCACGCTCAGTTCCGCGGCTTGCAGATTGTGAAGGCAGGCGCCTTGGATCCTGAGCACCTTGCCGTTGCCCGGGCGCGGTTTGGCCTTGGGCGAAGGCACTTGGCCCAAGGGGTGCTCATGGGGATCGCCCTGGTACACCACCTGTCCCCCATGCACGCCGGCCCCCGGTCCCATGGCGATGACATGGTCCGCATGGCGCACCATGTCGGGATCGTGCTCCACCACTATGAGGGAATTTCCAGCGTCGCGGAATTCATTCAGTACCGCGGCCATCCCGGCCTGTCCCTCGGGCGCAAGGCCCAAGGTGGGCTCATCCAGCGCCACCAGCATGCCCGACAAGCCAGCGGTCAACTGGGCCGCCAGGCGCAGGCGTTGGGCTTCGCCACCGGACAATCCCAGGCTGCCCCGCTGGAGTGTGAGGTGCCCTAGCCCCAACCGCGCAAGTCTCCGATACCTTGCTGCGAGTTCGGGGATCAACGCCTGGCCCACATGGGATTCGGGCAGACGGGTCGCCAAGGTATCCCAACCCTGGACGGGTGTGGACAACACTTCGGGCAGGCTCAGGTCACCGATCAAGGCTTCCCGCCCCACACGCCCCAGCCGGCTTCCGGAACACGTGGAGCAGGGCACCGAGCGCACAAACCGCAGGATGTTCGGATTGCGATTGCGTTTGAGTGTCTCTTCGATGACCGGGATCAGGCCACGGTAATACCCCTCCTCCCGTGGCCGCGCTGTGATGCCTTCCCACTTCAACCGGGACTCGATCGAGTGTTTGCCGAACGCCACCTTCAAGCGTTTGGTTCCATACAGAATGACCCGGCGCTGCTCCCCGGAAAGCTGTTGCCACGGGGTGTCCACGTCAAACCCGTGGGCCGCGCAGATTTCCCCCATCACCTCAAGCGTGACCTGACTGTACACCGTGTACCCGTTTTTGAGGGTGGGGACCAGGGCTCCACCGCGGATAGACAGGGCGGGGTCCCCGATCAACAGGTCCGGGTCCACGCTGTCCATGACGCCTAAGCCCTGGCATTGTTCACAGGCCCCAACCTCCTGGTTGAAGCTGAAGTGCGAACGGGTCACCGGCTCGCCATCAGGATCCTGAGCGCAGCGTGCGAAGTACAAACGCCACAGGTCCAGCAGACCCGAGAGCGTTCCCACAGTGGAGCGCGCGTGGCCGCCACTTTGATGCACGCCCACGGCCAACGGTACGGGCAGGGAACTCAATGCCGAGACCCGGGCATGACCGAGCTTTCCGAAAAAGTGGCGCGCGCGGGCAGACAAACCAGCCAGATAGCGCCACTGCCCCTCTTTGACCAATGTGTCGAATACCAGGCTGGTTTTTCCCGACCCTGAAGGTCCGGTTACCGCGACCCACAATCCCTTCGGCACATCCAAGTCCACGCCTTGCAAATTGTGCTCATGGGCGTTTCGAATCCGAATCGGGGTCTGCATGGGCCTTAGACTAACGGCTCGACCCAAAGAAAAAAGGCGCCCCCACACAAGTGCAGGAGCGCCTCAGACTTTCTGTAGGCAGGCTTACAGGAAGTGGACTCGGGGTTTGCCGCGGTCTCCAGT
>JARGOW010000426.1:0-418 GCA_029212955.1 Planctomycetota bacterium
TGGGGTTCGAAGGCGGTGGGTGATTGTGCCTCATTGCAATGACCAGGTAGAACCGAACAACCCACCAGAAGAATCAACGCTAGAAGTGGACCGACAATTCCCATGGGAGTTCTTGCGAGGTGTAGGGCGTGGAATGTGCCAATCGTGGCCGAGCTAAAAAACCTGAGCGGACTCGGCGACTAGTCGGTTTCGAGTACGAGGCCTCCGACCCAGCCGGCCACGAAGTTGTAGATGAGTGCGTAGATCATGCCACCGATGAAGGAGGCGAGGCCGTAGAAGATGGGGATGGCGATGATGGCGCCGACGCCGACGAAGGCTGCTGGGATACCCACCGAAGCGGCGGTGTGAAGGGCGTCTTGGGCGTTGTTGGCGGCGGCGGTGGAGCTGCCTGCTGCGAGGAACGCGAGCAGGGAAATGG
>JARGOW010000426.1:447-4048 GCA_029212955.1 Planctomycetota bacterium
AGCAGGCCCATGAATGCGCCCACGAAGCCAAACATCTTGCCGGCGGAGATCAGTTGGACGCGGCGGACTCGGATGGTTTTCATGGTGGAGCCTGGGTGCGTGGGGGCCGGGGTGGTTTCAATAAGTGCGATCCGTGCTCGATCAGTGTACGACTCGGGTGCACATTCCTTCCAAGCACGAAACGGGGGGAGCGCCGATTTGGCGCTCCCCCCGCTTCATTGGTAGGAATCGATTGGAGTGGGCCGCTCAGGATTGAATGGCCGTGCGCACCAGGGTTTCCAAGTCGCCGGGGTCCACGTTCTTGGCGGCGTTTTCCACCCGCTTGGTGGCGTCCTTTTCGGGGTATCCGATGGACATGAGAGCTTGGACCGCATCCTCGATGTTGCCCTTGGCGGAAGGCGCCGCAGGGGGGTGGGATCCGGCTGCGCTCTCTTGGAGACCGTCGGCTGCCAGGGATTGGGCCTTGTCCTTCAAGTCCAATAGGATTTGTTCAGCGGTCTTTTTGCCCACACCCTTGATGGCTTGCAGGCGCTTGACGTCGTCGCCCAATACGGCGCGTAGGAAATCGTCACGGGAAAGTCCCGAGAGAACGGCGAGGGCCATATTCGGTCCCACGCCGCGAACCTTGAGCAGCAGGCGGAATAGGTCGCGCAGGCTTTCGTCGGGGAACCCGTACAGGATTTGTGCGTCCTCGCGCACGGCGAAGTGCACGTGGATGCGCCCTTCTTCGCCGAGCTGGGGCATGGGGACCCCGAGGGGGATACGTAGGTTGTAGCCCACGCCTGAAACAAGCAGGGTCAGGTCCGCAGCCTTGCGGCTGACAACCTGACCCTCTAGAAAGTCGTACATCGGGTGATGATGGCGGGGACTAGTTCTCGCCTTTCAGGGAGATGCCGAACTCGTTGAGCTTGTTGCGCAGCTCGAGCAAGCTGGTCACGCCAAAGTTGGGCATGCCGAGCAGTTCCTCTTCGGAGTGGGCAGCGATTTCGCCCAGGGTCATGCAACCCAGGTTCTCCACCGTGCGACGGGCGCGGATCGAAAGCTTGAGCTCGCTCATGGGCTTGCTGCGCACGTCGTCCGTTTCGGGCGTGGGAGCGGCGGGGGCAGAGCGGGAGATGCTGGCGACAGCTTCTTCACGGGCCATTCCCAGGCGCAATCCCTTGCTGCCCAGGATCTCTTTGATCTCGGTAAGGGAAGTCTCACCGAAGTTCTTGTAGGAGAGCAGCTCGGGCTCGGTCTGACGCACCAGGTCGCCCAGGGTGATGATGTCCATCTTGGACAGGCAGTTGCGGGCGCGAACGGAAAGTTCGAAGTCCGTGATCGGGATGCGCAGGATCTGGTTGAGACGATCCTCCTTCTTCTCCAAATCTTCGTCGTAGTACATGTCGATACCGGCCAGGGCATCGTTCAGGTAGATCTTCGCGCGACGGTCCTCGGGGAAGTTGCGCGTGATCGTGTCGTAACAAGTGGCTGCGTCCTGATCGCGTCCCATGTCCTCGTAGAGCAGACCCAGGTTGGTCAGCACGCAACGGTCGATGGGCACCATGGTGGCCAAGGTCTCGTAGGTGGACAGGGCCAAACTATCGAGCCCACTGCGCTCGGCCAGGTAGGCCAAGCGGAAGCTGTTGCGACGGTGGGTGGGGTCCACTTCCTGGGCGGCCTGGTAGTGGTCCAGTGCATCGCCGGCGTTCATGGAAAGCTCGGCCAAGCGGCCGGAGATGAAACGGCCTTCGGCGCTTTGAGCGAAGTCTTCGGGCGCACCGTCCAGATCCGCTTGCACGGCAGCGATGGTGGAGTCGTCCTGGGACTGTCGTAGGCCCGCTTCGATTTTCGCGTCGAGCCAGCCACCGCGGGGGCGGGGTTCGGACGGATACTTGTCCGACAATTTCTTGAAGAGCGTGGCGGCTTCGTCGAAGCGCTCCAGGCTCATGAGGGCGTTGGCGCGGGTGAACGCGGCCACGTCGTCGTCTTCGTAGTTGGCGAGGGAGGCGGCAGCGTCGCTCCACTCTCCCACGAGCCATTGGCCAAGGCCACGGCGACGTCCTTCTTCACCACTCACGCCCATGGCTTGCACCGTGCGCTTGAAGGACTCGCGATCCTTAAGGGTGACGTACACTCGGCTGCGTTCCTGGAGAAGGGCGGCGAAGCTCGGAATGGGGTCGTGGGCCAGTTCGAAGGGCTTGTCTTCGGTGACGGTCATTTTCGGCACTTAAAAAGGTCAGCGCTGATAGGGAGCGCTGGGGGAGAAAGCGGTTTCCGGGCTGGAAACTGCGGCTTCCTGGATGGCTGGAAGCCTGAGAGAATAGACCGGATCCGGGGGGCCTGTCAACCTACGTGGGGCCCGGTTCGAGGCATGGAGCACGGCCGGGCGATGGAATTCCGCCAATCCTGGGAGCCCCCGGGCCGTGCATCCACCGCCGGGGGGAATTCAGGGGCGTCGGATGCCGGGAGGAGCGCCCTGGAGGCGGGGTGGGTGGGCCTGATTTTGGAGCCCGAAACCGGTCCTGGTCCAATTCCCTGTTCTAGGGCGTGGAAGTGCCCGGTCCCGATTCCTAGGCTGGGTTCTGAGGGGAACGGGGAACCGGGGAGGGGTGCCGAAGTGCGGCAGTCCAACCCCCCGGAACGGGCCTCTCAGAGGGGAAAACATGAAAAAGCTACTCATACGGGGTGGACGCGAATTGCGTGGCTCCGTTGCCACCGCGGGCTCGAAAAACGCGGTATTGCCGATCCTAGCGGCCTCGATCCTGACCCGGGAAAAGGTTCGAATCGAGGGGGCGCCACATCTGAGCGATGTGCAGAAAATGCTTGGGGTTCTGCGTCTGCTCGGTGCCGAGGGTGAACAGGCCGCCGACGGCACGGTGGAGGTGTCCTGCGCGGGGGACCTGGTGGCCAAGGCCCCCTGGGAGGAGGTGCGCACCATGCGTGGATCGGTGTGTGTCCTCGGACCCCTGTTGGCCCGACAAGGCCGGGCCCAGGTGGCGCTTCCCGGAGGTTGTGTCTTCGGCGTGCGCCCCATCGACGTGCACCTCAAGGGCCTGGCGGCCCTGGGCGCAGAGATACATATTGAACACGGGGATGTGGTGGCCGTGGCCAAGGATGGCCGGCTCAAGGGCGCGACCATGTACTTGGGCTCCGCGTTCGGCTCTTCGGTGCTCGGCACCGCCAACGTGATGATGGCGGCCACCCTGGCCGAGGGCCAGACCGTGATCCACGGCGCGGCTTGTGAGCCGGAAATCGTGGACCTGGCCGATTGCCTGATCGCCATGGGCGCAAAGATCAGCGGACATGGCTCCCCGATCCTGACCATCGATGGGGTGGATGAGCTCTCCGGCTGCACCCACACGGTCATCCCCGATCGCATCGAGGCGGGCACCTACGTGATCGCTGGCGCCATGACCGGGGGCCAGGTGCGCGTGGATGGTTGCCGCCCCGATCACTTGACCTGTCTGGTCGACCGACTTTGGGAGGCGGATGTGCCCTTCGACTGCGGCGATGATTGGATCGAAACCAAGGCCCACGATGTGCGCGACCGTCGGCCGCGTTCCACCGATGTGAGCACCAACGTGTATCCCGGATTTCCCACGGATCTCCAGGCCCAATG
>JARGOW010000427.1 GCA_029212955.1 Planctomycetota bacterium
CCGGGGGAAGAGCGCCTCGGGGGTCCCCAGCGGAGCCCCAGCCTCCAAGCTCCGCCAGCTACCCTTAGCCGGAACCCCGGGCCACGCCTGCTCGCTCACCTGGCCCGACATGCCCAGCATCTCCCAGAGCTCCTGGGCCTTTTGCGGCATGAAGGGGGACATCCAGCGGGAGACCCATGCGATCCACTCGCACAGGGTGTTCAAAACGCTAGCCGCCTTTTCAGGATCGGTCTTGCGCATGGCCCATGGCTCGGTCTTTTGCATGAACACATTGCCCACGGTGGCGTTGGCCAACAGGGCTTGCGCGGCTTGACGGAAGCGGAAGTCCTGAATGGCCGTGGCCGGGTCGGAAATCTCTCCGCAGTCGCCCAGGATGAGTTCATCCATTTCGTCCATGTGCTCGGGGGACATGGTCGGAATCTTGGCGTCGAAGTTCTTAGCGATGAACTTAAGCACGCGGGTGGCCAGGTTGCCGATGTTGCCGGCCAGACCTGAGTTGATGGCCAGGGCCATCTGCTCCATGCTGAACACCGAGTCGGCGGTCTCCGGCAGGGTGGTGATGATGTAGAAGCGCACGGCCTCGCGGTCGTACTTGGAGAAGAACGCGTCCAGGTCGATGGTACGACCATCGGACGTGCTGAACTTGCCCTCTTCCATGTTGTAAAACTCGTTGGCGGGCACGGCCCAGGGCAGCACGTATTCCTGCTTTGTTCCCCAGAGCATGGAGGGGAAAACCAGGCAGTGGAAGGGGATGTTGTCCTTGCCGAGGAAGTGTACCAGGCGCGTTTCTGGGTCCTTCCACCAGCGCTCCCACTCATCGGGAGTGCCCCGTTCCGCCATCAATTGCTTGGTGAAGGAAACGTAGCCAATCGGCGCATCGAACCACACGTAGAGCATTTTGCCCTCTTCACCCTGTGCTAGTTCCGCAGGCACCGGTACGCCCCATTTGAGGTCGCGGGTGATGGAGCGGGAGGGCACGTCCTTGAGCAGGTTTTGAATGAACGCGGACACGTTGGACTTCCACTTATGGTCCTTGATCCAGCCGCCGATGTAATCGTCGCGCAGCTTGGGCAGGTCCAGGTACCAGTGGCGGGTGGATCGGTGTTCCGGCTCCGATCCGCACTGTTTGCAGGTGGGGTTTTTGAGCTTGAGCGGGTCGATCCAGGTTCCACAGTTCGGGCACTCGTCGCCGCGGGCGTTTTCATCGCCGCACACATAACAGGTGCCTCCCACGTAGCGGTCGGCCAGGAACATTTCGTCCTTGGCGCAGTACAACTGGGTGGTTTCCTTCTTTTCCAGGTATCCGTTGTCTCCGAGTTGCCGGAAGAAATCCTGGGCGGTCTCCTCGTGTTGGGGGCACTCACTGGTGCCCGAGAAGATGTCGAACTCGATGTGCAGGGAGTCGAAGAAGGCTTTGATGTCCTGGTTCCAACCCTTGACGTACTCGGGGTAGGGCACCTCCTCCTGGTCGGCTTTCAGGGTGATGGCGACGCCGTATTCGTCCGTTCCACAGATGGAGAGAACTTCTTCTCCCAGCATGCGCAGGGTGCGGACGTAGACATCGGCGGGCAGGTACACACCGGCGATGTGGCCGAAATGGATGGGGCCGTTGGCGTACGGCAGGGCACTTGTGATCAGATAGCGGGTCAAGGGAGGTCCTCCAGGGCAGGATTCTGGGGGAAGGGGGCCGGAAACGCCAGCTTCGAGGAAAAAGCCATGGGGCCCCGCTTCTGATTCTCGGACGGTCCCGCCGGGGCGGCTGGGGGCCGCGCCCACGCTTGTGGGGGCGAAATCGACCAAAAACCCGAGGACTCTAGGGCTGGGGGTTAACCACTGGTCGGCCTGTCGGCTTAGAATGCTGCCCCGAACGCCCACCGGATTGGGCGGCAGGCCCGCGGATCGAGATCCCCCGAGAAACCATGGACAACTACCAAGCCCTCGACTTTTACGAACTGGACGATCAATTTTCCGAAGAGGAGCGCATGGTGCGCGATGCGGTGCGTTCCTGGGTGGGTGAGCGGTTCCTGCCCAATGTGCTCAACAATTGGGAGGATGCGGTCTTCCCCATGGAGCTCGTGCCTGAGATCGGGGAACTGGGCGTGTTTGGCCCCACGGTCCCCGAGGAGTACGGCGGAGCGGGTCTGAACAGCGTCAGCTACGGCCTGATCTGCCAGGAATTGGAGCGCGGTGACTCTGGCTTGCGTTCCTTTGTCTCTGTTCAGGGTTCCCTGGTCATGTATCCGATCCTGGCCTATGGCAGCGAGGAGCAGAAGCGCGAATGGTTGCCCCAGTTGGCCACCGGCAAGGCCATCGGCTGCTTCGGCCTCACCGAGCCCGACTTCGGATCCAACCCCGGCGGCATGCTCACCACCGCCGTTCGCGATGGGGATGATTGGATCCTCAACGGCCGCAAGATGTGGATCACCAACGGCACCTGCGCCGATGTGGCCATCGTTTGGGCCCGTGCGGAAGAGGGCATCGTGGGCTTCACCGTTCCCACCAATCTACCCGGCTTCTCCGCCCCCGAGCAAAAGCACAAATGGAGCCTGCGCGCTTCGACCACCAGCGAATTGGTGCTCGAAGACGTGCGCGTGCCCGACGCCATGCGCATGCCCAAGGCCAAGGGTCTCAAAGCTCCCTTGGGTTGCTTGACCCAGGCCCGCTACGGCATCTCCTGGGGCGCCGTGGGTGCGGCCCAGGCCTGCTTCGACGAGGGGCTGGCATACTCCAAGGAGCGGATTGTGTTCGACAAGCCCCTGGCCGGCTTCCAACTGGCCCAGAAGAAAATGGCGGACATGGCCACGGACATCACCCTGGCCCAGTTGCTCGCCCTGCGCCTTGGCCGGCTCAAGGACGAAGGCAAATTCACCTCCCAGCAGGTTTCCATGGCCAAGCGCAACAACGTGGCAATGGCCATGAAGACCGCACGAACCGTGCGCGACATGCTGGGCGCCAACGGCATCAGCTTGGAGTACAACACCGGGCGTCACATGCTGAACCTGGAGTCCGTGTACACCTACGAAGGAACCCACGACATCCACACCCTAGCCCTGGGCCACGAGTTGACCGGAATTCCGGCCTACCGCTAGTGGAATGGGTCCTCTGGGGCCCAAAACAGGCTAGCGAACCCGGTGAAACCTTCCCTTGGCGGAAGACTTCGCTTAGGGTTCCCAGAAGCTCACCAGCTCCCCACGTGGGGCTGGCTCCATCACCCTCCCTTACCCCCTGCAAGACCATGCTGAACCGCATCCTCAAGGCGATCGACCAAGTCCTTCCCGCTCCCGCAGCCCACGCCCACTGTGACGGCCCCTGCGGTGTGTACGACCCCGCCTCCGCCCGCATCGCCGCCGAGGCCGTGCTGTCCATGACCAAGAAACTCTTGGCCCTGGAATTGCCCGCTGCCGACGACAAGGCCGCCTACGTCAAGTACCACAACACCTTCGCGCGCTATACCGCCATCAAGGAAGAGCAGGCCCACATCGCTAAGACCGAGTTGCTCGTTCTGTGGACCGACTACTTCAAGCCGGTGCACCTGGAAGCCAATCCCGACCTGCACGACATTTTCTGGAACGCCACCAAGGAATGCTCCTACGCCAAGGTCGAGCTATCCCTCCAGCACTCCGAGAACCTGATGGGTCACATCGAGAAGATCCACAACATCTTCTGGTCCAGCAAGGGTCGCGAAGTGACCTACTACACGGCCAGCTAATCCGTGGAGCGCAAGCCCATCGAAGGGCTGCCCAAGCCCCAGAGCCTCGCGCCGTGCAATGCACGGTCTGCGGGGCTCTGGTTGTTTAGGCGTCTGTGTCGATTCCGGGTCGCAGGTTCGTCCATGGAGCCCACACTTCTCGCAGGGCAAAGTGTGTTGGTGGATCCGAGGGCCTACCTCCACTCGCCGCCCCAGGCGGGGGACGTGGTTCTCCTCCTGCACCCCTTGGATCCGGGCATGCTCATGGTGAAGCGCGTGGGGTCGGTCGAGCGGGGAAAAGTTTTCGTACTCGGTGACAATTCAGTGGCTAGCACGGATAGCCGAACGTTCGGG
>JARGOW010000428.1 GCA_029212955.1 Planctomycetota bacterium
GCAAACATGGGCGGGGCGGATCTCCGCCTTGGGTTGTTGGCCGCATTGGCCGTGGCGCTACTTCCGTGCCTGCATGTGTGGTCAGGGCCGGAACTGTTCGGCCCCCGTTTTCTGTACTTGCCCCTGCTGTTCCTTGCCCCTTGGTTGCATCTCCGCTTGGGCGAGCGGCTCCAGTCACCCAAGGTGGCACTGTCTGTGGCCATTCTGGTGAGCTTGGGTTTGGCCCGGTCGGTGGATGTGCAAGCCGCCGGCTTCCATAGTCCCAAGGCCTATTGGTCGGAGCGAGTTCGGCACAATCCCGAGGATGCCAGGGCCCACAATGGTCTGGGGAACATCTGGCTCCAGGAGGGTGAAGCGGGCGTGTCCCAGGCCACAACCCTATTCCAACGTTCCATTGAATTGGATCCCAATTACAGTCGGCCCCACGTGGGCCTTGCGATTCTGGCGCGCCGCTCCATGGATCCGGCGGCGGAGCGTTTGCATCTGGAGAAGGCTCTGGGTTTAGCCCCAGGCAATCCCGTGGCCTGGGCCAATTTGGGCTCTTTGCACCTGCGCCGGAAGCGACCCCAGGATGCCGTTCGTGCCTACTTAAAGGCCACTGGCCTGCAACCCGGGCGCGCCGCATTCTGGCGGGGTCTGGCAAGGGCCCAATGGGATTGCGGCTCCCCCGTGGAAGCGCGGGCTTCCATCCGAAAGGCCATGGAGCTGGATCCGGGCGATGCGTTGAATGCCCAATGGCAGCAGCGCATCGCGCCGGATTGAACGCCTACTCTTTGACTCCCACCCAGACACCGTCGCCCATGGGGACGATGACCGCTTGCAAACCTTCGATGCTTGGGATCAGATCATTGAAGGCCTTGACCGCGCCCACTTCGGGGTCGGTGGGCTGCTCGTCGAACAACTGGCCAAAGGCGAAAGCATTGTCGACCATGATCAGTCCACCGGGGCGAACGAAGCGCATGGCCTGTTCCAGGTAAGCGGGGTAACCGCTCTTGTCCGCATCCAGGAATACCGCATCGACCGAGCCGTCTTGAATCGTGGGAAGGATGTCGTTGCCGCTTCCTTCGAGCACTTGAATCACTTCGGCCACATCGCTCTTCGCCGCCCAGCGACGCGCGAAGTCCGCGTGCTTCGCCGACAGCTCGATGGTTCGAAGGCGACCGCCTTTGGGGAGGGCGCGGGCCATGCCGATGGCGGAGTAACCCGCGAGGGTTCCAACCTCTACGACTTCCTCGGCATGGATCAAGCGCAATAGAATCGCGAGGAACGAGTTTTGCTCGGGGGCGACCCAGATCGGAGGGATGCCCTCGTCAGCGGCGGCTTGTTTGAGCTCTTTCAGAAAATCATCGTCGCCCGCGGTGCGGTCCGCCAGGTACTGGAAGTGACGTGCGTCGACGAGTGTGGAAGTGTGGGACATTATAGAGGCCCCCATTGAAAGTTCATGCGCACGTCGACGCGCTCCCCAAGACTAGCCATGACCGGGCAGCCCCGGGCCGTGGCCTCCAGCGCTTCGATTTGCTCGGAATCCCAGTCGCCGGGAATGCGAATGTTCACATCCAGGCGTGCTATGTGGCGCATGGGGGTCGCTTTCATGGTTTTGGCCACGCTGACCTGGGTTTCACCCAGATCCCAGCCCTTGTCCTGTGCGGTGATTCCCATGAGGGTGAGCACGCAGGAACCCAGGGCCACCCCCACCAAATCGGTCGGAGAAAAGGCTTCGCCTTTGCCTCGGTTGTCCACGGGAGCGTCTGTGATGATTGTGGCACCGGAGGGTCCGTGGGTCCCCTGTGTGCGCAGCTGGCCTTGATAGGCAATTTCGGTTTGAACCATGGCGTCATTATAGCGGTGTCACCGGAAAGGCACGTACAATGCGTGCCATGGAATCCAACAAGCTGAAGGGTCGTACGGCCCTCGTCACGGGCGCCTCCTCAGGAATCGGGCGCGCCACGGCCCAGGCCTTATCCGCCCGGGGGGCGCGCGTTCTGCTAGCCTCACGCAGTACGAACAAGCTCTCCGAGCTGGCAAGTACTTTGGTGGATGCTCAGGCACTCACGATGGATGTGCGCAGTGCGGAGAGTGTGGCCCAGGCCCTGGAGGGCCACGACCCGGACATTATTGTGTGCAATGCGGGCTTGGGCATCGGTGTAGGACCTATTCAAGAGGGCCAACCCGCCAATTGGGACCTGATGATCGATACCAACGTGAAGGGCATTTTGCACACGGTGCATGCGACCTTGCCCGGCCTGATCGCCCGTGGCTCCGGGGATATGGTGCTGTTGGGGAGCGTGGCGGGCCGGCAGGTGTATCCCGGCGGCAACGTATACAATGCCACCAAGCACGCTGTGAAGGCTCTCTACGAGGCCTTGAGATTGGACACCGCGGGGAATGGAATCCGCTATACGACGGTGGATCCGGGCATGGTTGAAACCAATTTCTCGGTGGTGCGGCTCGATGGCGACCAAGCGGCCGCCGACGCGGTGTATGCGGGCATGACCCCCCTTCGCCCCGAGGATGTGGCCGACGCCATCCTGTACGCCGTGACCCGCCCTGCCCATATGAATGTGGGTGAAATGGTTCTGTGGCCCACGGATCAGGCCAGCACCCGGGATGTGCGGCGGTCCTGAGCGCCCACACAGCCCACGCTGGGAGCACGAATTGAAAAGAGATTGCTCCAGAAGACCGAAATTTCTGATCTGGAGCTGCCTTCTGGGGCTCCCTAGCACACAATCTAGCCCCCCTAGAACTGGCTGAGACAAATAGCCTGGGAGTCGCCCATCGGCCTCCCACCCAAAGAAAAGGAAACATGAGTAGCGACCCCAACCAGAACCGCCTGGACAAAGAAATCGAAAACGCCCTATCTGGCGTTGACCTCCAAAACATGGACATGCCGCAAGCTTCGAGCAAGGGCAGTAGTTCGCGCGGAGGCCCCCGACTTTACGACGGCGTTGTCGTTGGTGTGAGCGGGACCGATGTGATCGTCGAGCTCGGTCCGCGCATGCAAGGTGCCTGCTCGCTCGAAGAGTTTGAAAGCACCCCCGCCCCCGGAGACACCCACCGTTTTGTCCTGCACGGACAAGAGGATGGACTTTGGATGGTTTCCATGCGCGCCGCCCAGGAGCTTGCCGCATGGGAGGATCTGGAAGTTGGTTCCCTGGTCAAGGCTCGAGTCACCGGACAAAACCAGGGTGGCCTGACCCTTAAAATCGGAAAGAACGAGGCCTTCATGCCCTCGAGCCAGGTCAGCACCGACCGGGACGAGGACATCTCCACCCATTTGGGGTCCACCTTGACCGCTGAGGTCTTGGAAATCGATCGTTCGCGAAACCGGGTTTTGCTCTCGCGCCGCCGTGTGCAGGAAGCCGAGCAGATGGAAGCGATGAAGGACGCCGCAGGAAGCTTGGTGCCCGGCACGGTTGTGACTGGAAAGGTCACACGCATCGAAGCCTTCGGGGCATTCGTCAAGCTGACCGGCGGAATCGAAGGCCTCCTGCACGTTTCCAACATATCCCGTCAACGGGTTGAGAACGTGGCGGATGTGCTCAACGTGGGTCAGGAACTGCAGGTCAAAGTCTTGGAGATCAAGGACGGTGGTCGCCGCATTGGGCTGGGGCTCAAGCAGATGGAGCCCGACCCGTGGGACGACGTGCACGACAAGTACCGCGAGGATTCCGTGGTGACTGGCAAGGTAACCCGCATCGCAGACTTTGGCGCATTCGTGGAATTGGAGCCGGGTCTCGAAGGACTGCTCCACGTTTCGCAGTTGGGCCGCGAGCGGATCAAGAACGTGGGAGCCGTGCTGTCCATGGGTGAAGAGGTCAGCGTTCGCATCAGCGCCATCGAGCCTGGTTCCAAGCGCATTTCCCTTTCCCGTTTGGATTCGCGCGGTGCGGTGATCGGCTCGGAAGACTCCGTCGACAGCTCCGTGATTGACGAAGCCCTCGCCAAGCCGACCCAAGGGTCCTTGGGAACCAGCCTCGGGGATCTGTTCAAGAAGGCCATGGACCCCTCGAAGAAGT
>JARGOW010000429.1 GCA_029212955.1 Planctomycetota bacterium
CGCTACCTGTCATTCCTGAAGAGAATTGGACCAAGGGCATGATGCTCGCACCCAAGCGTACGATCGAGCTCTTGCCAATGTGGGCCACTCTCGGCGAACAATCCTTCAAAACATTTGGCCAGGAGTTTGACCGATTCTACCGGGAAATGATCTCGCAGAAGCGTTCCCAGCCACGCCAAAAAGTTGGGCCTTACACCCTCTACCGAATCGGCCAACGCCACCTTGAAGAGCGAAGACACCAAAGTGCACTGGCCATCTCCAAGTTCCTCCTGAGGAAATATCCCTCTCTGGTACCCGCACTCGAACTTCGGATCGAAGCGCTTGCTATGGCGAAGAACACCTCGCACTTGGGGCCTGCCACTGTGCTCGAGCGGCTGCGGCTCGTCGGAGCAGATGCCAAATCCCAGGAGTATCTGTCCGCGTACCCCGCGGGTCGGTTCACGAAACAGGAACAACTGGAGATCATTCGAACCGATGCCTACGGAATCGGGCGAGCCCGGATTGCCCAATGGCTTTTTCAACAAGGTCAACCCGAGCGCGTTCTACTTGTTCTACGCCCAATTCCCGACCTCCAGGATCCCCCTGCCCTGCAAGCCCTGAGACTCCAGGCTCTGTTTGAAACCGATCAATTCGAAGAGACGATTGAGGAATCAAAAGCTTGGTTGGCCCACCCGTCGATTGGACGATTGAGTCAACGACTCACCATCCGATCCCAGTTGGCCCTTGGGGACCGCGATGGTGTTGCCCAAGGCTTGAGGACTCTGCTCAAGCAAGGTCCCCGGAAGCCTTCGGATCGACGCGGGCTGGCCTATGACCTGGTGGAGGAAGGCATGTTCCATGCCGCAGCTCCTATCCTCGCCCAAATGGACAAGCGCAAGGGCTTGCGTACGCCGAGCACGATTGAGTGGCGTGGACTGTGTGCATCCGCCACAGGCCAGCCCCTGGAAGCGAAAGAGTTCCTCACCCGCGCCCTGCCCTTCTTTGACAATGGTCGCATCGAATACTTGCAGTTGGTCCAATCCGCCGGTGACCGTGATTGGCCCTCGCTGCCGCTTTGCATTCAGCGCCTGGAAGAGTCCGATTTTGTCCCCACGCCATTCCAAGCTGCAGGGATTGCACTCCTGGGTGAACGGCTGCAAACCGCCATCGAACTTGCCCGCCGGGGCATGGAGCAAAATCCCAACTCGCTGGGTTGGGCCCTAATGGACAATGCGGCCCGCACGCTAAACAACAATCAAGCCGAATTTGCCCCACAGTTTGGGCCCGAAGCGACTTCGCAAGCCCGGACCATGCTCATTGGCACCAAGGGAAGTCGCAGGGATCCCCGTGACACCGTCGCCATGCTCCTTGCCATGGAGATGGCTCCCTGGCAAACCTGGACAGAGGTTCAAGCCCAGGCAGCTAGCGCTCAAATTCCAAACAACTTGTGGCTCGGTTGGCTTACCGCGGAAGCCCAATTCCGGTCGGGACGGCACAAGCAGGCCCATGAATCCGTCAACGCCCTCATCACCCAGTTCCCGCTTTGCGCTCCGCTTTGGACCCAACGGTTCCAAATTCTCGGAGCATTGCATACCTCCAACCCCTTGCACCCGGACGTGCTCGCTGCAAGGGCCGATCAAATGCTGGCCATCCCCTTGAGGCGCTACCTTTCGGCTAGTGAAATCACTCTCGGTCTGGCTGGCCAGGCTGCAGCCCAAGGACACGCAGACCAAGCCATCGCCACGCTTCGGCGCTTTCTTGCCGCGACCGGGGACCAGACCGAGCCGGAGTCCCGCTGGCTGCTGGGGCGCCTGCTAGCCGAACAGGGTGAGTATCAATTGGCCCTGGACCAGTTTGACCGAGTACTCGTCAAATCCAAGACCCGAGGACTCCACCCCTGGGTGCCGGAATACCTGGAGTGGGTCGCAAAATTCGGCACATCCGGCGAAGGCCGGGTACCAGCCTCGGAAATTGCAGAACGCCTGGAAGCTCTGGTACACCGCTATCCGAGCGATCCCCACCTGGCTCTCCAACGCCTGATCCATCGCGTGGAGGCCGACCAGCGCAGCGCTTTGCTGGCCTCCGACGAAGCCCTTGCTAGCCTTGAAATGCTACGGTCCCTCGCACCCAACAACTCGATCGATGCACTTCGCCCCGGAAGCAACCGGGCGTGGATGGAGTACTTACTCAGCGTCTCTCCCATCCTGGGCGAAGAATACTGCCAAGAAACCCTAACCAAGGAACCTGGCAACTTAGACATGTGGATCGGGCTTAGCTATTCCCTGCACACGCAAGGAAGGATCGCCGAGACCCGAGAACTCGTCGCTGACCTACTCAAAATTTCCGATGATCCAGAGCTTCACTACCGCTTGGCTGCGTTGCAGTCCCTGCGAGGAGAAGCCCCGAGAATCGTTCGCCAACACCTGAGCCGGGGAGACACCCTCTCCGGAGCCAAGGGCAACACCCCTCGGAATCGCTTTATCCAAGCGCAAACCACCCTGCTCCACGGAACGGGTGGACTCAACCAGGTCGTGGCCGATCTCGGCCGCCTCTGGCCGGACAGGAACCGATTCTCTCGCGATGTTCATCCCCTAGAATTGGGTCGTGTGTATCTGACAGCGTTGGTGCTTCGACACCAAGAGGCAGACCTTCGGCTCCTGGAACAAGTGGCCGAGGACATGCTCGAGTACGCCCACCAGGACCCCTACGCTAGGGATCTCATCCGCTCTTTCCGGGCCGTGGGCCAGGCGATCGAGGCTCGGCTCTTGGTGGAAACCGCCCAATAGCGATTCCCGACGACTATCTGCCCGCGAAAATTTCGGCGTGACCGTGGGCGCGTAACACATTCTCCATTGTGGAGAAGTTTCCGATGGCCAATAGCTTGTCCAGTCGGCCCAGGGTTTTGTCCAGATTCAAGTAGTGCCGGAAGCGGCTGCTCGCACTCGCAGCATAACGAGGCTGCTCGGGATCAAACTCCCATGGATGCAGATAGGTCGCCGTGGGACGTCCCATGGCTTCGAGCTTGCGAATAAATCGCCGATGAACCCATCCGGGAAGCAATCGGAAGTATCCACCCCCGCCCACGGGCCAGTTGCGCCCCATCAACGGATAGGTCGCCACCGGAAACTCCAAAATGCTACCTCCACCCTCCGGAGCTTCCACGCGCGAGATTCCAGGTTCGAAATCCGGAACGCCGTAGGTGGGATGGCGAACGGGGTGAACACTCGAGTCGTACACGTAGCCGCGCTTGACCAACACGTCGAACGCCCACCAGGTATTGCGTGTGATGGTGAATGTGGAAGCACGGAAGCCCACGGGGCGCGGCGCGCCCGCAGCCATGAGGGCCTCCTCGGTACGCTCCAAATCCCGGTCGAAAGACTCGGGATCCATGTCGCTCACAAAGAGGTGTTCGTATCCATGGCTTGCGATCTCATGCCCAGAGTCCACACACCGCCGGACCAGGTCCGGATGCTGTTCTGCGATCCAACCCAGGAAGAACATGGTGGCTTTCACATCGTGTCGATCCAGCAACTGGAGTATGTCTTCCATTCCGACCATAAGCCGAGAGGAGATACTCTCCCAATCGTCCCGCGTTACGAATGGACGCAGGTTCGCCACTTGGAAGTACTCCTCCACATCGAAGGAGAGTGCATGCTTGGCTTTGTTCAAAGTCATGTGCGTGGGAGGGTTAGCTGGCCAGACGATCCACGCCGTGGCGCCGCCGCCAATGCTCGAGAACGATCAGGCTCCACAGGAACTGCGAGTAGTCTCGCCCACCCCCACAGTGTTCCTTGAAGCGCTTGCGAAGCACGTCCACGCGGAACCAATCGGAGGGCAAGGATTCGATGGCTTCCTCTGTCACTTGCTTGAGCGGGCCACGGATCCAGGGTCCGATGGGCGTATCAAACCCCTTCTTGCGGCCGTCCAGGATGTCCCCGTGCAATCGCTTACGCAAGGACTCACGCAAGCGATGCTTGCCCTTGGCTCCTTGAATCTTCTCCCCGGCCGGCAGATTTACGAAGCGCTCCACGAAGCG
>JARGOW010000430.1 GCA_029212955.1 Planctomycetota bacterium
CCAACACCCTCTGGTTGTTCCGCCAGGTGGACTTCGAGGGGCGACCGGCGGGCGTCACCCAGGAGAGCCTTCCCGCGGAACTGGTGGAGCAAGGCCGCGAATACCTCAGCTTGCGGGGATTGCGAGGGGACGGAGGTCCCGCACAGGACAATGGCATCCGCTTGGGCAGGGCGGAGTGGACGCGCACTCCAGCCAACATGCGTACGCGGGGCGGGCGGGAGGCGACGGCGTTGGACCCGGGCGATCGATCCGGTGGCCCAGCGCGCATCGGAGTGGAATTCAAGTTTCAAGGGGCCCTGGTTCCGCGGCTTGGCGAGGGGCTGTGCCTTTGGCTGGAAGGCGGAACCACCCTGGTTCAAGCCCTCGAGACCGTGTCCCAGTTGTTTCCGCGCACCGGTCATTGGCTGATCTCCGATGGCAAACCCGTGCCAGCGGTTCTGCGGGGGGGCCAAGTACTGCAGGGGTCCAGCCCCTGGACCAGGGGGATGTGCTCGAATTGGTACTCGCCATTTCCGGCGGGTGACTCCCATCGGGAGCCTGGTCCGACCTGTTGCAGGTTCGGGGGTCCATACGCGCTATAATTCCTCCACCGCCAGCTCCCATGTTGAACCTCTTCCGCTTGACCTTCTTGATTCTTAGCCTTGGTGTGGCTGGATTCTTTTGGGCCTATGGATCCCATCCCGAATGGGTTGGGCGAGTGGACCGCTGGATTTGCGATCGACACCTGGCGCCTACAGAGGAACTTTGGGTGCGCGTGCAAAGCCCCAAGGAATCGGACATGGATGGGAGGCTGCACGCGGATGTTTTGGCCCACTTGACCGAGCTAGGAAATGTGCATCCCATGGAGCGCCGCTTCGAGCTCTGGCGGAATTTGGTGCTTTGGTACGTGGCAGAGGGAATCGAGTGGGGTGAACTCGACATGGCCCTGGATTGGCAGGCACGTCTGGTGGGGGCCACGCCGTCGGACCTGGAGCAGAAACTGGTATGGGTGAATCTGCTCATGGAGAAAGGGGGTCCTAGCAACCTCACCCGCGCCCGCGAACTTTTGTCCGAAGCGAGAAGGGTGGTCCCGGACTGGTCACCCGCCCTGGAGTTGGACATGCGCCTCTCCCTGCTGGTGAAGGACTGGAAACAATTGACTGGGGCCTTGACCCAGTGGAGCAGCGGGGGGGGCGAGGAGTTTGCCCAGGGTTGGCAGTGGTTCACACGCACAAGCGAGCAAGGGAAAATGCAGGCGAGCACCCGGCTTGCTTCCAAACCCACAGCCGAGCCAAACCAAAAGAGGGTCGAGTGGAAATTGTCGGGGGAGCATACCTATACGGCGTTGCGCGTGGACCCTCCGGCCAAGTCCACCGGGGAACTCGTGGATGTACGGTTCTTTGGAGAGGCTGCAGGTGGCCGTGTGATGGAATTGAAGGCCAAAAGCGCTAAGGAATGCGCATGGTATGGGGACTCGATGCAACTGCAACTCAGAGGTCGCACCGACCCCAGGATGGTTCTTGAGCCGGTGGCAGAGCCTTTGGTTTCCGTTTGGATTCAATTTCAAACATGGCGAGCCACCCCGGATTGGATTTTGCAAGCGGCAAAGAAGCACCCAAAATTGCGCAAGCACTTGGTTGAGGCAGGATTCGTTGGTCCGATCATGGAGGAAGTGCGATGAGACGAACCGGTTGGAGAAAGTACTTTCACTTGATCTGGGTTTGGAGCGTGCTCGTGACCGTTCCGGTCACTGTGCTGTTTGCCTTTTGGATGTCTTCGGCCATCGACCGCTACTCCAGTTTGGGGGTGCGGCTCGACGTGCAAGGCGGGGAAGCCCAGCTACTACATCCGATCTTGGAATATGAATGGCATCGAACCAAACGCAAGCTGGGCCTGCAGTGGGCCCCAGGGAACCAGGATCACGGCCTCCAAGAGGTTGAGCTTTGGATGTCAAAGGGGGACGAGGTCGCCCTGAATCAAAACCTACCCCAGTCCGGGCGGGAGTACGTGGGCGCTAAGATCACCCACCCCGACGGTTCCATCGAAAAGGCGAGTGTCCGCTACCGCGGCGACATGATGCACCACTGGGCTTTGGCCAAAAAATCCTGGCGGGTGAAGACCAAGAAGAAGCACCTCTGGAATGGCATCCGCAAGTTCAATCTGATCCTGCCCGAGACCTGGGGCATTTTGGAGGAGCACTTTGGGAATCGCTTGGCCGGTGAATTGGGGCTACTCGCGCCGGTCAGCGAATTGGTCAACTTGCGCATCAACGGTGAGAACCGAGGTCTGCATACCCTCGTGGGTCAAGTGGATGAATTGTTCCTACGCAGCAACCAACGCATGCCTGGCGATCTGTATGTGGGCGACCTGTTGTTGTCGGACGCCATTCCCGGGTTCGACAACAAGGTGTTTGACCTGCCCGGTGCCTGGACCAAATCCGCTATCAACAATCACTTTCCAGACGAGCATGCGGCACCCATGTTCCGCCTGTGCGAAATCCTGGATTGGGAGCCGGGTCCTAGAAAGGCCCAGGCCCTGGGCCAGATTCTCGACCTGGAAGCCTTCGGTCGATTCGCCGCATATCGCAGCCTGGTTCAAACCGGCCACGTGGATTCCTACCACAACTGGAAGCTCTACTACGATCCCTGGCGCAATCGGTTTGAACCCGTGGTTTGGGACCCCAATGCCTGGGGCGGAGGCTGGGCACCCAATGCGGAAAACCCCGCCTTTGAGTGGCCGCTGTTCGCGGAGTTGGATCGGGTTCTCGTGCACGACCATCGATTCCGTTGGGCCCAGCACAAGGCCATGCATGGGTACTTGCATGGTTCTCAAGCCCAGTCACTCTTGGCGGACATGGAAGCGTACGGAGTCCAAGCCGTGGCAGCTGCCGAATCGGATCCAGCACTGGCCTTTTCCGTTCTGCCGAGCAGCGCTGCCCGTGCGGCCGAGGGAATTCAAGCGCTCCTCACCAGCGTTCGCTCGTACAACGGAGTCTTTCGGAGTCGTCACGTGGAAGCGCCGGCCAAGGTCACGCGCGGGGAAATCACAGCCCTAGCTCAAGACGACTGGATGATCCCCATAACGGTGGATGGCTGGAGGCCAGTGGCATCCATACGCTTGGAATTTTCCAATGCCGTGCCCAAGGGGGCGCGCTTCTATTGGAGCATGGCGGGTCAGGGGGGCGCCGAGGAAGTTCCGGCACGCGCTACAGTCCAGGGCGTGCAAATTCAGGAGCACACGCGAGGCCATTCCTTCACCCACCGCAGCCTTCCGCGCCCGCTGACCTATCGCCTTCGCATTTCCAAGCCGGGGCAGGAGTCCCTCGGTTTGACAGGGATCGCCCAATTGGATTTGGCTGGAATGGCCAGGCCTATCGTGGAGCAGGAAGTTCAGGAAGGGGCTGGGCAAGGGCCGGACTTTGCCGTGCTCTTTGACGGCGCGCGCCCCGAGCCGGTGGTGTGGTCGGGGGAGATGGAACTGCGCGGGCTGACCGAAATCCATGGGGATCTCGTCATCGAAGCGGGCACGCGCCTCCAGATGGGAGAGCAAGCCACCGTTCTGGTGCACGGGTGCGTGCAAGCCCTCGGAACCAACCAAGCGCCCATCCGTATTGGCCCGGCACGGAAGGGGCAAAAGCCCTGGGGGACCTTCGCAATTCGCACCACCCTCGGCGACGAATCCACCCTGCAGCACGTTCACATGGTCGGGGGCAGCGGCTTCAAGGAAGACCTGCAAGAATACAGCGCCATGTTCTCGGCCCATGACGTGGATGGGTTGAGTTTGCTGCATTGCCAATTTGAGGACAGTCAGCTGGTCGACGACATGGTGCATGTGGTCTACGGGCAAGGGCTGTTGATCGCCGACTGTACCTTCAACGGCGCGCTTTCCGATGCTCTCGACCTGGACGGTTGCCAGGGTCGCATCGAGCGTTGCTCGTTCGATCGCAGCGGCAACGACGCGATCGATTTGATGATGAGTCAGATCGAAGTGACGGGGACGACCCTGAACCGTAGCGGAGACCAG
>JARGOW010000431.1 GCA_029212955.1 Planctomycetota bacterium
CCCTTGGAATGGTGCGATCTGGCGGGTGGAGTTTTCTCGACTTGGGAAACGAACCCGGCGGCCGGGGCCATCGTCTTTGGTGGACTTGCGGGCGCGTATTCGGAGACTATGATTTGGATCGAGCGATTGCATGGAACGGGAGGGGTCCCCGTGCTGACAACGTTCGCCTCACGCCCACCGGCAGCCACACATCCTTGATGGTCAGAGATTTTTCATGCGTCGAATTCAATTTTCATTCCGTCAAGGTTTGAGCCTGATGGGGGGCGTGGGTCTCGCGCTGCTGCTGGCCCTCCCCGGGTACAGTCAATGGATGGGCCAGGAGCCCGTGGCGCAACCCGCAAAACTCCAGGAGCCTGCGACCCAGGGAGCAAAGCAAGTCAGCCCCCTTTCGAAGGTCGCCTTTATCGGCGCTAGCGTGTCCGCTGGGTTTGGCAATGCTTCCGAGTTGAAGGTGGGGCGCAATGTGCCGCTAGGAACTTATTTTGAAGCCATGCTGCCCGCGGAAGCCGGGGCACACACTATCCACAATTTTGGAAGTGCCCAGTTTTTTACCTCGCCCCTAAAACTCGGCAAGCGCCAGGTGGAAAACGCACTCGCTGAAGAGCCCTCCATGGTCGTCGGGGTGGATTTCTTGTTCTGGTATGCCTTCGGTTACCCCAGGCCCGGCAATTCCAGACGAATGGAAGGATTGCGATTGGGTTTGGCTCAATTGGAGGACTTGACGTGCCCCTTGATCGTTGGGGATTTGCCCAACGTGGACCATGCGCTCAATGGGCAAAGTCCCCTGCGGGCAGGGCATCCCATTCTACAACGGGGTCAGCTGCCCGACGAAACGGAGCGCTTGCAGATGAATCGGTTGATCCATGCGTGGGCTGCGGAACGTGAGAACGTGCGTGTTTTTCCCCTGGCGGAACTGATGCGGCGCATGATTTCCGGGGAGGAAATGAAACTCCAAGGCAATGCATGGAAGGTGGAGAACCTCGATCAAATTCTGCAGAAGGATCTCTTGCATCCGCGCTCGCGCGGCATGGTCTGGGTGGCCCTGTACGTGGCAGATTTCACTTTGCAGTGGCCTGGCGTGGAGCGGACGCGGTTCGATTGGAAGGAGAACTCCATTCAGCTCAAGCTAAAGGACTTTCTGAAACCGGCCCGTGCCAAACAAGCCGCGCTGGAGTTGCGGCGCAAGGAGCGCAGGGCCAAGCGCGACAAACGGTTGGAAGCGGAGAAGGCGCAGAAGGAACGCGAATCCAGCGGGCTCTGAGTTGCATCGGAAAACGCGGGTTGCCCCAAGTCTAGCGAAGAGTCTTGGGGGAACTGGGCGGGGCCCAAGCCGCTCGCAAGCGCCCAAGCCCCTACCGGGTCCAATCCCTCAAAGGGCGGGACTAGACCGGAACGAAGCGGCCTTCAGCGGAAGCTCGCAGGCGGGCTAAGTCCTCTCGGCGCGAGTGCGAGAGCGGAACGGTCTGTGCGATCTCGTCCGTAATGTGCTGGGTGCACAGGCTAGATTGGGCGTGGAGTGCCCGGTAGAGGGCTGCGATGAGGGCTTGTTCCAATTCCGCACCGCTGAAACCTTCGGTGGCCTGAACGATGGCGTCCAGGTCCACGGATTGGCTGTCTTGATGGCGCAAGTCCATGTGGATTTTCAAGATGGCAAGGCGCTCTTCGGCGGTGGGCAAATCCACAAAGAAGATCTCATCGAAGCGACCCTTGCGCATCAATTCTGGGGGCAGCCGTGAAATGTTGTTGGCGGTGGCCACCACGAAGATTCCATGGTCCTGTTCCTGGAGCCAGGTTAGAAAGTGGCCCAGAATGCGCAGGCTGACCCCGTCGTCCGATTCCGATTGGGCGCCGGTGCTCAGGGCCTTTTCGATCTCGTCGAGCCAAAGCACGCAGGGGGCCAGTGACTCGGCCATTTCCAAAGCCTTGCGAAAGTTCCGTTCCGTTTCCCCCATGTACTTGTTGTAGAGGCTGCCCATGTCGAGTTTGAGCAGGGGCAGGCTCCAGGCGCGGGCGATGGCCTTGGCGCTCAAGGACTTGCCACAGCCTTGCACTCCGACCACCATGATTCCACGGGGCGGGGTCAAGCCCATGGCCTTTGCCTGGGGTGAGAATCCCATGCGTGCCCGGTCCAACCACTTCAACAGGTTTTGGAATCCGCCGATCTCGTAGGGGTTGTCCGTGCAGGGGTAATATTCCAGGAGTCCACCCTCGCGCAGGGTTGCGACTTTTTGATCCATGATGTTGGCCGCCGCGTTTCCGTCCAGCCGACCATTGTGAACAATGGCCCGCGCCACAGCCTGGCGTGCTTGGTTGAGGGTGAGGCCTTTGAGCGCTGCCAGTAGGAGTTGCAGTTCTTCCTTGGGGAGTTTTAGGTCCCAGCGCGGTCCCCGATTCATGGACCGCGCCACCGTGGCGACGATCTCGGTCAATTCTTGGGGGCCGGGCAGGCTCAACGGGTAGCGTAGAACCAGGGATTCCAGTTGGGGCGGTATGTCGAGCTTGGAGCTGACCAGAACCAGTGCAGACCGGGAGTGGGTGAAGCGTTGGGCGGTTTCGCGGAATTGCCGCGCGACCATGGGGTCCTCCAGGTGCCGAGCGAAGTCTTTGAGCAAGAAGACGCCGTCCACGATCAGATTGTCCAGGTGTTTGAGGGCGTCCAGGGGTTGGGCCGTCGTGCGGTTCAAGGAGTCGGGTTGTTCCGCCTTGGTCAGTCCACGGGTCAGAGACCACTCAAAAAACGTCAAGCGTGCCTGGTTGGCGACCGACTGCAGAATCGTGCGCAAGCGTTCTTCCTCCGTGGTCTCGATGACGATCACGGGGTGGAAGGACAGGATCAGGGATTGTATGTCGTGGACGCTCGAGGCCAAGCTCATGGTGCTGGGGTGGGGGACCGGGGATTGGCCATCTTGCCCAAGGCCCAGCTGGGAATCGAGGCGAAAGACCCAATGGGGGAGATCGCACGCCGGAAGTGGCACTTGGACCGCGGAGATGCGGTTCGTACGCCTTTGGCGAAACGTTTCTTCTGGCTTGCGGGGCCTAGTCGATCGCGAAGGACTCGGTGCGGTTGGAGTTCGCGACCCGCTCAATCCCCAAGGCGCTCCGAGAGTCGGTGGGGCATAAAAAAAGCAACTGGGACTTCAAGGGCCCCAGCTGCTTCGAATCGAACTTGCCTTCGAGCCTTACTTGTCCTCGGCTGTTTCTGGTTCTTCCGCTTCTTTGGCGGCTTCCTTTTCGGCTTCTTCGATCGCCGCGCGTGCTTCCTGCATAGGGTTCTTTTTGCCGCCGCCGCGCTTGCGGTTCTTTTTCAGTTTGATGGTCTTCTCTTCCATCTTGCGCGGCCAATGGTTGTTGGACAATTCGATGTCCGCGATTTCCAGATGGGGGTCCAATGTGAAACGAACAGCTTCCTTGTCGGTCAGGATGAGCTTCTTGATGGACGGGGTTCCCTTGCGCCAGATTTGGGCCGGGTAGCGGAATTCCTTATGGGTGCCATCGGCGAACTCCACGTCCACGATCACGGGCATGACCAGCTCGCCCACGCGTTCCACGGTGATCACATAAAAGTGATCCTGCATTTCATAGAGGGCACGGTCCTTGGTTTCCACTTTCTTGTCCTCGAGGAATTTCTCGTATTGCTTCGTGTCCGCGGGCGTCACATCCAACTCGTCGAATTCGTTGTAGAAGTCCAGGAGCTCCGGATAGGTCTCCACCAGGCGCGCCATGCCCCGGTTCCGCTGGACCGTGATCGACTCGGGTTGCGCGTCCCGCTTTTCTTTGGCCAGTGCCTTGGAAACCTGCGGGTCGGGGCTGCCCATGCGATAGTGGGTCACATGGGTCAACGCCTGGTCCGTGGAACCGGTGGTAAAGAACCAACCGCGCCAGAACCAGTCCAGGTCTATGGCGGAGGCATCCTCCATGGTGCGGAATAGGTCCGCGGGCTCAGGGCGCTTGAAACGCCACCGGTTGGAGTATTCCTTGAACGCAAAGTCGAACAAT
>JARGOW010000432.1 GCA_029212955.1 Planctomycetota bacterium
GGGCATTGGATTCGACGCGGTGGTGGGCACCAGCATCGGCTCCTTGATTGGAGCCATGGTGGCCCGGGGTCAGGATCTAGACGACATCGAGGACTTTGTTTGCCGGCTGAAGAAGGACCATTACTTCCGCTTGAACACGATCAAATTCCTGTTCAAGGGGATTCGGACCCCCAGCGTCTACCAGGGCGACACCTTTCGAGGCAGCCTGGAGACCATCCTCGAGGGCGCCCAATTCTCCGACCTGAAAATGCCCTTTTGGTGCAACTCGGTTTGCCTGGAAACCGGGGGGAACCTGTTTTGGGGGGCGCCGGGGTACGACGACGTATCCCTGGTGGATGCGGTATACGCTTCCTGCGCCTTGCCGGGTGTCTTCGAGCCCTTCGAGCGCGAAGGACGCCATTATATGGACGGCGGCATTGTGGACCCACTGCCCCTGCGTTGGGCGCGCATGCTCAAGCCCAAGCGCATCATCGCTGTGGATTTGTCCATTAAGGGCACTTTTTCCGCGCCAAAGTACAAGAAACGGGCCATTGGAGCCCTTTTTCGCTCCTTCGAAATCACCCAAGAGGTGATCGTGGAGCAGATGCTGCACATGCACGGGGGCAAGGGGGTCACGCTGATTCAGCCCAAGGTTGGGCACTTGCACCGATTCGATTTCGATGAGGTTCCCGACGTGATCGAGGCCGGACGTGTGGCCGCCGAGCGGGTGTTATTGGCCCACCACCTGACCCGGGAGACCGTGGCGGTGGAAGGTCAGGAGAGCCTGGCCTGTCCCGTGGAACCCCGCGACTATGTGAATGTCCACCTGGACCCCAGCGCTTGCGTGGGCTGTGGAATGTGCAACATGGTGTGCGAAACCGACGCCTTCGAAGGCCTGGATTCCATGCCCGCCCAGGTGCTGAAGCCCCGCAACTACGAGTGCACCCGGGACCACGCCTGCGCGCGAAACTGCCCCACATCCGCCATTCGGCTGAGCAACCTCTAGGTGGAGGTCAAAGGAGTTTGCAATCTACCCGGTGGGGTGCGATGGAGTGCAGCACCGAACGCCATGGGGGGCTCAAAAACTTGCTTGAGTCGAGCAGGGTCCATGGCCGAGAGGGATTGGATGACCGATCATTGGAGCCAAGGAACCCGGTTTGGGTGCATTTCTGAGACAGGTCAGGGCTCCAACCGAGGGGTCCAACCTCACAGGTACCCGGGTTGGGACACGCTCGGGAGATTGCCAGTCTGGAATCCCCAGGACGGCCCATGTCCGGGTAGTATTTGGAGCCTTAATCAAGGCTTGAGCCCCGGTTTGCATGCTTGGGCTCGGTCACTTTGATTTCAAACCCCATGGCTACGACCACCAAACTCCACTTCTCGAGATTCGAGTTCAAATACCTCCTGCCCCTGGCCCAGCGTCTGGAGGTCGAGGCGGAGTTGGCCCATTTCGTGGACTTTGACCCCTTCGTCGCCTCCAGGCCGGATCACCAATACCTGGTTCGTAGCTTGTATTGGGACGACGACAACTTGACCGCTTTCCAAAACAAAGTGGACGGTCAGATGGTCCGCAGCAAATTCCGAATCCGAACCTATACGGACGATCCCAACGAGCCGGTTCCCAGGTTCCTTGAGATCAAAGGTCGACACAACAACCTGGTGGTCAAGCACCGCACTCCCATGGATGCTGGCGTCGAAGAGTCCCGAGTCGCGGGCGATCCGTTGGCAGAGTTGGTCATGGAGAGGTGCCCTGAAGGGCCCATCCACCAGGAATTCATGTTCCAGCGGTTTCGGCGTCGCATCAAGCCGTATTGCCTGATCGACTACCAGCGCCGCCCCTATGTGAGTCGGTTCGATCCGGATTTTCGATTGACGTTCGATTCCAATTTGCAGGCCACTCAAACCGACTGCCTGTTCCCTAAGCCCACCGATCGATCCCGTAGGGTCGTTCCCGGATACACCGTGATGGAAGTGAAATTCCGTCACCACCTGCCCTCCTGGTTCCATCGAATCATTCAAGGCTATCAACTAAGGCGCCTTTCCTTCTCCAAGATCTGCGAAGGGACGATTGCTTTAGAGATTGCTCAAGACGATTGCTCCTGGATTCACCCACCCCCCCCAACCCAAGTCATCCCAGGCACTTCGCATTCCTACAGGGTTCACCCTTCGGTGCCCAGGCCGAAGAAACGCTAACAAACCTGTTTGCGCTAACCCCTCAAGAAATCCTTCTCAACTCCATTCTAGCAACGGTGTTGGGCTTGATCGTGGCGTCGATTTACAGGGCCACCCACAAAGGCCTTTCATACAGCCAATCGTTCACGCAGACCATCGTTTACGTGTCCATCGTTGTGGCACTGGTCATGATGGTTATTGGAGCCAGCCTGGCGCGTGCCTTTGCGTTGGTTGGAGCCCTTTCCATCATCCGATTCCGGACCGTGGTGAAGGATACGAAGGATACATCCTTCGTGTTTGCCGCCCTCGCGCTTGGAATGGCTGCAGGTACTTCCAACTACCTCCTGGCCGGAACGGGTCTGATCTTCATCTCCGCAATCACGTGGATCATGACGCTGACGAACTTTGGTGCGCTCTATAAGAGTGAATTCATCCTGCGGTTTGTATTCGACCAAGACGGCGATTCCAGCGCTTACCTGGAGCGGATCAAAGAAGCCGCCAAGCGCTCGAATCTCCTCAACATCGAGCCTTCCGGTGATGGCCGCCTTCTCAAGCTGACCTATGACATTCAGTTGGACAAGGAAACGGACACGCAGAAGTTCGTGGCTGCGCTGAGCAAAGCGCCTGGCGTGAGCGAAGTCATTCTGATCGTTTCCAAGAACGACATCGACTACTAGTCAGGAGTCGTAGAGGAATGCGTACCGTGTGCCCCGCTGCACTGAAAGATGCGAACCCTTGCAAGCCCGTCTGTGGTCGGCAGGGGCTCTCGCGTAGTTTGGTGCAAGCATTCTCTTGCCGGTTGAGAGTCTCGGGATGACAAAGCTAGGGCACATGTTGAAGCTCCTGTTCCTGTTGCTGACGGTCTCGGCCGCCGGCGCATGGTCCGTTTGGAAATGGGCGCCAGATCAAATTCAGAGGGCGGAGGACTGGGCCATCCGCGGGTATATGAAGGCTCCGAACGAGGGTTTGAAGCGCGCAGTCGACCTTGGAAAGGCTGGTGATTGGGAAGCTGCAATCGTGATACTCGAGAGTCAAGCCGAAGACCTAAAGGGATACAAGAAGTTGGACCGGCTCTTTCGCTTGAGGCGACGGACCGTTCAGCAATTGGCCGTCGCTACGGCGGAAGCGGGTGACCCCCTGCGCTCCTCCAAGGTTGTCAGCAAATTCTTGCAAGACGATCCGAAGGATCTACCCCTTGCGATTCAGAGTGCCAAACTCCTGACCGAAGCGGATTCGGAGGAGGCGAGGGCGGCCGGGCGCGAGCGCTATGCTGAGTTGTTCACATGGCTTCCGCTTGTATCGACCATCGCAGAAGGGCATATCGAACAATTGGCCAAGCATGGTGACCCTGCCGAGTTAGAGCTCGCAGTGGCCAAGCATTTGGAGTTTGTCGAGCGCCCGGTTCAGGTGATGCAGAACCTTCAATTTGGTTGGTTTTTCCGGCATGGAACTGAAGCCGCCCTCGGGAAAGCATCTCGAAGCCCGATCAACCCACTGCGCCAAAAAGGTGAACTGGTCATCCCCTTTACTGTGCCCACGGGGGCCAAGTTTCTGCGCATAGACCTTCCCCCGTATGCGGTGGCGGAATTGTCCAACGCCCGGATGGTTTTGGGCGGTAAAACCACTCACCTCGGTGAACCCAACGAGTTGAAGTCACTGGAATGGCGAGAGGGTCAGATGTCCGCATCGGGTCGGCCCGTCGCGTGGTTCTCCTATCCCTTGCCAGAGCTTGGGGACCAAGCGAAGGTCAGGGGCTCGTTGAGATTCGAACTCACGGCGCTACCCAGTTGGCTGGAGGCGCACCTAGGAGGCAG
>JARGOW010000433.1 GCA_029212955.1 Planctomycetota bacterium
CGGCATTTGGATCGGGGCCAATACTTCGATGACCTGAACGTTTCCCTTGGAATCGCGTGCGACCACGTGGACCTGGGCAGGAATGGGATCGGACTCCAATCCCTTCGGCCGAATTCCGATCGGCGAGTGACCCGCGGGTGCAAACTCAAAAGTGTCGGGCACCGGCAGGGTGGCATGCAGGACAAATTCCTTGCGCGGTCCCGCTTGCCAGATGAGTTCGGCAACGGGTTCCGGATTCCAGGTGACCGGGTTCGGCTCCGCTGGAACGGAATGGTTGGAATCCTCCTGCCCGTCGCCCTGGTCCTGGGGTTCCGGATTCCAGCGGGAGGTGCCCGGCGGCTTAGGTTCGAGCTCCGGAAAGCGATTCTCTGGGGTGCTTTGACCTCGAGAGAATCCTGCGCTCAGGCAGATCAGTAGGAATAGGAAGAAAAGTGGCCGGGTGGCGATTGCAGTCATGGGTGTCTACGAGGAGGAAGGCCCAGGTTTCAGCTTAGCCTATGGACGCCATTCTGGGTTCCTACAGCCTGGCCCACTCCCGGATCGTGGCCCTGGCTGGGTTTGCAGGTTCTTCCTTGGGAATTCTGGGCTAGGCGGCCCAAGTGGACTGACGGCTGCCCATGGAGCCCAGCATGGTCTCGACCCGTGAGTCGATGGTGTGACGGCTCAGGACCGCCTGTCGACCATTTTCTGCAATGACCCGTGCCTGGTCGGGATGCTCCAGGAAATATTCCACCTTGCTGCGCAATTCAGCCAGGTCCCGATAACTCTCGATCTCGGTGCCTATGTCGAAGAGATTCGCGAGGGCCGTACTGTGTTCGGCAAGCACAAAGCCTCCGCAGGCCAGAATGTCGAAGATCCTCATGGTGACGATATCGTCTTGGTAGAGACGTCCCACGTCCACGTTGATGGTGGACCCGCTGTAGATCAAGGGCAATTCGGTTTCGTGTAGGGCGGCTCCCATGTGGCGAACCCCGCGAGCTTCCAATTGGGCCCAACCGGCATCGCCCCAAGCCACGACGCCATGGGGTGCGAGGGCTGCCACATAGGTGAGTCGTTTTTCCGCCGCCGAAATCTCAGCGATCAACAGGGCAGGATCGGGGAGTCCCCGACCAAGGCTGTGGGAGCGAAAGCCGGGGCAAGTTTGCTCCAACTGTTCGGGGATCGAGTATTGGGCGAAGTCACGGCGTTGTGATTCCAGGGATGCCTGCAACGTTTGCAAGCACGCTTCCTTGGACGTTCCATTCCAAGCCTGCATCGCGGCCAGAAAGCCTTTCCTGAATGGGACCACGTTCGCCATGAGACTGGTCCCCACGAAAGACACGGGAGCTCCAAAGCGATCGCATTGAGCCCGGTCGAGTTCCTGTGGACTTCGTCTCTTGGGATCCGCAGCCAAGGGGAGGTATGTGACATTCTCAAAGCCTGCACTCCGAAATGTGGCTTCGCTCGCTTGTCGGTAGGTGAAAATATGGGAGCGCTTTGAGGGCGTTTTTATGGGGCGCGGACCGTGCAGAGCGGGGTCGATCTCCCAGCACATATAGGCGATGTCCAGAGCTTCGCAGATTTCCGCCAAACCATCGATGCAATTGATGCTCGCGACGAGGGAAGGCTTCCATGCAGCAAGGGCCAATTGGGTTTCCTCATCCGAGATGCGTTGAACATCCAGGTTCAGAACGGAGTACCCCTGCTTGCCCAGACTGTCAGCCAGGGAATCCACGAAGAGGGTTCCGCAGCAAATCATGGCACGCTTGGAAGCTCGCGTGCTTTTCAGTGATTCGAATTCCAGGGGGTAGGTTCGCGCGAGCAACGGGTGCGCACCGATCGAGCCTTTCCAATCGGAATCGGTCAGGGGGGCCAGTTCCCGTTTGTGGCAAAATCGAAAGCGACCGGACCGCAGGTCCGAAGTCCAGTCCCGTAAGGTCAAGGCTTGGCGAAGCATCCAAGGATCCCGTTCCCAAGCGATCACCCTGTCGCGGGATGTGGTGGCCAGCAAGGCCTCTAGGAGTTCTCCCAGTCCCACGCCAAACTGGATCAGAGGGGAATCGTTGGAACCTTCGGAACCGTTCAACGCCTGGCCGATCTGTTCGCTGTCCAATACCGGGTTGATGTGGGCTCCGCGGTAGCGCAGGACCCATTGGTCTTGGCGGTCCTGGAACAGGTGGTCCCCTTCCACCGGCCAGTGCAGCCTTTCCGCAAGCTCGGGCTGGATTTTCGCGAGGGCGATCAGGTTGGAATGCAGCCGATCGGTTGTGGTGGGGGGCTGGGAAGCGGTCATGGGTCTGGGAACAGGTCCGCTATGGGATCGGATGGATCCGGCAAAGCCTTCAGCTGCGGTTCCCCAAAAGTCCCAGATGGGGAACTCCAGGGAGGTCGGAGGGCGAGGCTCCAAACACCCGCCTCACGGGTGCGAATGGCCCTGAAAGTGGCGGGAACCCCATCCAGGGGATAGGATCGGGCCATGAGCACTGGTCCCAAGCACAAATTGCGTGTCCCGCGTCCGAAGCGCGGATCGGTAAAACTCCTGATAGGCACCCGTACGGGCGCCTTTCGCATAAAGAGCGACAAGGAGCGCAAGAATTGGAAGATCGACAAGGTGTGGCAACTGGGGCATACGGTGCACCACGTGGTCCAGGATCCGCGGGACGCCAATGTGACCTTGATCGCAGCACGCACCGGACACTTGGGCCCGACCCTGTTTCGCTCTATCGATGGGGGGAAGAGTTTCAAGGAAGCCAAAACGCCGCCGGCTTTCGATCCCGCACCCGAAGGGCTCTCCCAACGCACGGTCAACCACACGTTTTGGCTCACCCCGGGCAACGATGGCGATAGCAATGTGTGGTATGCGGGAACCTCGCCCCAGGGATTGTTCAAGTCCCGGGACGGTGGCCGAACATGGAAGCCCGTGGCGGGCTTCAATTCCAATCCACTGCTAGATGAATGGACCGGCGGCGAAAAAGATGGCACGCCCGATGGGCCCAAGCTCCACTCCATTTGCGTGGACCCGCGCGACAGCGATCACATGTATGTGGGCATGTCGGGTGGTGGGGTTTTCGAAAGCACCAATCAGGGTCGGAGCTGGCAACCACTGAACAAGGGCTGCGCGGCGGACTTCCTGCCTGGCAAAGACCACGAGTACGGCCACGATCCCCATTGCATGGTCCTTGCCGGGACGAACCCCGACCGGTTATGGCAACAAAATCACTGCGGTATCTACCGCATGGATCGCGAAGCGGGCGAGTGGAGTCGGGTAGGCAAGAACATGCCAAAGAATGTGGGAGACAGTGGATTCCCCATGGTCGTGAGCCCCTTCGATCCGGACAAGGCCTGGGTCTTTCCCATGGACGGTGGAAGCGTTTGGCCTCGCACCAGTCCGGGCGGACAGCCGGCCGTATACCACACGGCGGACGGTGGAGATTCCTGGAAGTGCCAGGACCGCGGGTTCCCGGCGGAGCATGCCTATTGGACCGTCAAGCGCCAATGCATGTCCCAGGACGCCCATGATCCGCTCGGTATCTACCTGGGAACTTCCCAGGGAGAAATCTGGGGATCGATCAACGGGGGCAAGAGTTGGCGCCTGGTGATGCGCAACCTGCCCCATGTATATTCCGTGGAAGTCGCGGGCGTGCGTTGATGCGTGTGTACCTTCCATCCCCGCTGCAGTCCTACTCGGGCGGGCAGGTCGAGGTCGAGGGAAGCGGCGACACCCTGGCCCAGGTGTTGGATTCCCTGGAGACGCAATTCCCCGGGATCCGTTTCCGAATGATTGACGAGGTTGGTCGGCTGCGGCGCCACATGCGCATTTTTGTGGATGAGGTTTGCACCGAGGATCTGGACACAAAAGTGGCCGCCACAACGTTGATTCACATTGTGGCGGCCCTTTCGGGTGGCTGAATTTTCTAGCGGCGGGCGCGTCTACCGGGCGTGATGCCACGGCGGGCGGGGACCCAGATGCGGCGCGAGCGCG